>JAZRZJ010000012.1:0-32774 GCA_045601285.1 Oscillospiraceae bacterium | reverse complement strand
GCGCTCGGGGATGAGCATGATGAGAGCGGTGCGCAGTGCCTCGAGGAGGTTATACATAACGGTGGCAAGGCGTGCCTTCTTGCTCTCGTCCTTGGCGAGGACCCAGGGTGCGGTCTCGTCGATATACTTGTTTGCGCGCTGGATGAGCTTGAACACCTCTTCAAGCGCGAGGTGAAGCTGGAACTTGTCCATCTGCTCGGCGTATTTTCCGGATGTGGACTTTATCAGGGAAACGAGATCTGTGTCAACGGGCTCAGCCTCGCGCTCGGGGATGAGCTTGCCGCCGAAGTACTTCTCCGCCATTGCGGTCGTGCGGGAAACGAGGTTTCCGAGGTCGTTGGCAAGGTCGGTGTTTATCGTGGAAATAAGAAGCTCGTTTGAGAAGTTGCCGTCGGAGCCGAAGGGGAAGGTGCGGAGCAGGAAGAAGCGCAGAGCGTCAACGCCGAACATATCCGCCAGCAGATAGGGGTCAACAACGTTGCCCTTGGACTTGGACATCTTGCCGCCGTCGATTACCAGCCAGCCGTGACCGTAAACCTTCTTGGGCAGGGGCAGGTCAACGCTCATGAGCATTGCGGGCCAGATGATAGAGTGGAAGCGGACGATTTCCTTGCCGACGATGTGGTGTGCGGGCCAGTATTTTTCAAAATCCTCGTACTTGTCGTTGAGGTAGCCCATGGCGGTGCAGTAGTTGAAGAGTGCGACAACCCAGACGTAGACAACGTGGCCCGGGTCAAAGTCCACGGGAATGCCCCAGCTGAAGCTTGTGCGGGAAACGCAGAGGTCCTCAAGACCGGGTTTGATGAAGTTGTTTATCATCTCGTTCACACGGGAAGCGGGCTGCAGGAACTCGCCGCTTTCAAGAAGCTCCTGAACGGGCTTTGCGTACTTGGAAAGCTTGAAGAAGTAGGCTTCCTCCTCAGCGTAGTGGACTTCGCGTCCGCAGTCGGGGCATTTGCCGTCAACAAGCTGGCTCTCGGTCCAGAAGCTTTCGCAGGGAGTGCAGTACATACCCTTGTATGCACCCTTATAGATGTCGCCCTTGTCGTACATCTTCTTGAAGATGCGCTGGACGGATTCAACGTGGTAGTCATCGGTGGTGCGGATAAAGCGGTCGTTGGAGATGTTCATGAGCTTCCACAGGTCGAGAACGCCGTGCTCGCCTTCAACGATTCTGTCCACGAACTCCTGGGGAGTTACGCCTGCTTCCTTTGCCTTTTCCTCGATTTTCTGACCGTGCTCATCGGTACCCGTGAGGAACATTACGTCATAGCCGCACATTCTCTTGTAGCGGGCAATGGCATCGGTGGCGACGGTGCAGTAGGTGTGGCCGATGTGAAGCTTGTCGGAGGGATAATAGATAGGTGTTGTGATGTAAAAGGTTTCTTTACTCATGCTTATATCTCCAATCTTTAGTATGTAAATTCGTTATCACGGGTCAAGGGGGTCGATTGACTCAATCGGAAGGTCCGTAGGTACGGGCTCCTCAGTGGGCTGGGGCTCATCGGAGGGCTGAGGCTCATCGGAGGGAGTGGGGGTAGGAGTGGGAGTGGGCTCGGGATCCTCGGTGTGATAGTGGTAGAAGCTTGTTGCCTCAAGAGTGCGGCTCAGCAGATTGCCGTCCTTATCATAAACACAGCGGTAGGTGGTGGCATTTATGCCCGTGGCACTGCTGCCAGAGCTTGCGGTAATTTCAACATAGCTGCCGTCCACATCGGTGCCCCAGATTTCAACGGTGAGCTGCTTGTTTTCACAGTGGGTGACAATCTTAATGGGGAAATCGCGGTTGTTTACGAACTTGAATTCGGGACCGCCCCAGGAAACCGTTGCGTCCATGCCGTAGGGCAGATAGGAAACGGCGAAATGGTGGCAGTCGCGCGCCGTGATCTTAAGGTTTGCGTAAAGCGCCGCACAGTACAGGGTGGAGGAGGTCTGGCAGATGCCGCCGCCGATTTCCTGAACTACCTTGCCGCCGGAGTAGGCGGAAGCGGACTTGAAGCCTGCGGCGGAGGTGCGCTTGCCCACAACATCGTTGTAGGAGAAGGTGTCGCCGGGGTTGAGTATAACGCCGTTGATCTTGGAGGCGGAAAGCTCAACATTGGTGCAGCGGCTTGCACCGCTTGTGGAATAGCTTGTGGTCTGCTTGCCGAGGCAGTCACGGAACAGCATTTCGTCAAGCTGCTCGGTGGTGTACTCGGGCATTGTAACCTTAAGGGGAATTTCAACAAGCTCGCCCATTTTAGCCTTGGCGAAAAGCTTTTCGGCGGCCTTTACGTCAAGGTCAATGCCTATGCAGCTTTCGGTTGCCTTGTGGGTTTCCTTGTCATAGCTTGCATCAAGGGGCTCGGCATAGATTTCATCGCGGATTTTCTCAAAATCGCAGCTGTCGCTGCCATCGGCCTCAAAGGGATAAGTAACCTCTTTGTCGCCATTGTTGAAGGCGTCGAGAATGAGCTGATATACAAGCTGAGGGTCAATTTCCACCGAATCCGCGCCCTTTACAACATAGAGAAGCTCTTTCTCCACGTCAACGACATAGCCTGCCTTAAGCTTTTCGTTCAGCTCGGTAACTGCGCCGTCGATGCGCTCCATAACAAGATCGGAATTGATTGTACCCAGAATATCTGCGGTGCCGGCATTGCCGGTGATGCACTTGAAATAAGCCTTGAGGTCGGTGAAAATATCACCGCTGTGGCCGTAGGCATAGGCTGCCTCGGCTGCCTCACGGCAGGTCATTGTAAGTCCTGCTTCCTTTGCCGTGACTGTAAAGCTGTAGCCTGCGGGGAGCTTAACCAGCACGGAATAGTTGTCCTGAGCTTCCCAGCCGCCTTTGTCAAGGGCAGCCTCCGCCTCCTTGACGGTCATGCCGCCGACGGCGATGCCGTTCAGCTCAAGATTTGGGTGGATCGTGTCGCTTCTGCCGGCAATTATGCCGACGGCAAATGCGGAAAGAGCCAATGTTCCGAGAACAAGCAGGATAATCAGAACGGTCTTTTTTGCGCTGCCGGTTCTTGCTCTTTTTCTTGCGGTTTTCTTTTTTGTCCTCGTCTTTTGTGATTCGGGCTTCTTCGGAGCGGCCTTTTTTGCCGGTGTTTTCTTTGTCGCTGAGGTCTTTTTGACCTCGTGCTTACCCTTTGCCATTTATTGCTCCTTTCGACTCTCTTCGGCTATCCTACGGTAAAACTCCTCAAAGCGCTGGTTGTCGCCCTGGGGCAGCGTCTGTTTCTCTGTGGCGTCAAATGCGGGCTTCATCCAGGGGTTAAATTCTACCTTGGCACCGGTCTGAGCCTCAAGCATAACGTTTATCAGCGAGTTGGAAATCAGCATGCCCGAGGGAGTAAGACTCCAGCGGTCGCCGTCTTTCTTTGCCCAGCCCTTGTCTGCAAAGTCTGCAAAGGTGTTTTCAAGCGGAGTCCAGTCGCTGAGATATATTTTATGGTATTCGTCCGCCGATATGCCGCGATTTGTACGCATACCGAGCATAATATATTCTGCGGCACTCTGAACGGGAATGCTCTGTTCGTATTCGTCAATAATCTGCTCGTCTCCGTTGACGGCGGAGATATATCGGTTAAGGTCGCGGACATAGCTGTATCGCACGCCGTTGACGTAGGAGTGTGCGCCGGGACCGAAGCCCATGTAGTCCTCAAGCGTCCAGTACTTCATGTTGTGCCTTGACTCAAAGCCGGGCACGGCGAAATTGGAAATTTCGTACTGGGGAAGACCGTAGCGCTCAAGGGTTTCAACGGTATAGAGGTACATATCCGCCTGATCGTCATCGCAGGGGATAAGAGGTGAGCCGAAGTAATCGGCAAACATGGGCGTGCCTTCCTCAAGCTTGAGGCTGTAGCAGGAGAGATGCTCCGGATGAAGCTCAAGCGCTCTGGAAAGAGTTTCCGCCCAATCGCTTTTTGACTGGCTTGGCAGACCGTAGATGAGGTCAAGACTTACGTTTTCAAAGCCCGCGTTTCTTGCGGTGTCCACCGCAAGCTGAGCCTGCCGGAAGTTGTGCCTGCGTCCGATGATTTTGAGGAGGTCATTGTCGGCAGACTGAACTCCGATGGAGATGCGGTTGACACCCTCGCGGCGCAGAAGCTTGAGCTCGTCAAGCTTTACGGAGTCGGGGTTTACCTCCACGGTGATTTCGGAATCAAGGCGGACGTTGCCCTGACGCTTCAGCTCGTCCAGAATTTCCACGATGCGCTTTGCACCGTAGTAGCTGGGCGTGCCGCCGCCGACATAGATCGTGTCGATCTCAAAGGTTTTCATGGAGTCCTCGGACTCTGAAATATGAGAAAGCAGCGCGGACTGATAATCCGGCATCTTTTTGTCGCAGCCTGCCAGCGAATAGAAGTCGCAGTAGCCGCATTTGCTTGCGCAGAACGGTATGTGTATATATATTCCCAATCGCTTACCCATTGCGACCTCCGAAATTGCTCAATATTCTGTCATTCTGAGGAGTTTGCGACGAAGAATCTCAGGGTTGAGGAGGGGTCTGCTCGCTTTGCTCAGTATGACAGCATGAATTAGAATTTTTATCAGAAAAGCTTGGTTACGAGCTCGGTGTAGCCTGCAATGTCAACGACCTCAAGACCAGCAAGCAGCTCTGCCTGAACGTAGAGAATCTTGGAGAGCTCGGCGGCCTTTTCCTTGTTGCCTGCGTCATAGGCTTCCTTGATTGCCCGGAATGCGCGGTGCTCGCCGTTGACCTCAAGGACGCGGTTTGCACGCAGCTTGCGCATTTCCTCAGAGGGAGCGGTGCGGAAGTATTTTTCCATCTCAAGAGTCATGCCGCCGGGTGCGCTTGTGAGGCAGCAGGCGGAGGAAACCAGCTTGGTGGAGAACATGACGATTTTCAGATTTTCGTCGGCAATGCTTTCGCGGATAAACTCAAAGATTTCCTTGGACTCCTCGGATTTCTCCTTGGCCTCCTTCTTCTCCTCATCGGTCATGAAGCCCAGATCATCGGTGACGATGTTGACAAATGGCTTGCCGTCAACGCTCTTGATGGTGCTCAGAACGGTTTCGTCAACGGGGTGGGTGAGGTAGAGAATCTCGTAGCCGCGGTTGCGGACGTCTTCGCACTGGGGCAGATCCATTGCGTGCTTAATGGTATCGGAGGAGCAGAAGTAGATTGCCTGCTGGCTTTCGGGCATATTTTCAACATACTCCTTGAGGGATACCATGCTTTCCTCGCCGGTGCTGTAAATGAGCAGGTCCTTGAGGAAATCGGTGTAGCGACCGTATTCGTCGCAGACGCCGCACTTGATGTGAATGCCGAAGTTCTTCCAGAACTCCTCGTACTTGGGACGGTCATCACGCATCATCTTTTCCAGCTCGCCCTTGATTTTCTTTTCAAGGTTCTGGCCGATGATTTTAAGCTGGCGGTTGTGCTGAAGAATCTCGCGGGAGATGTTCAGGGAAAGGTCGGGGGAGTCCACAACGCCGCGGACGAACTCAAAGTAATCGTGTAGAAGCTTGTCGCACTCGTCCATAATGAGAACGCCGTTGCAGTAGAGCTTGAGACCCTTGTGCTTGGTTGCGCCGGTGATGCCGCTGTCGATTTCCTTTTCGGGAACGAAGAGCAGCGCCTTGTAGGACACATTGCCTTCGGCGTTGACGCGGAGAATAACGGAGGGGTCGTTCTGGTCGCGGTTAACTTCCTTGTACCATGCGGCGCAGTCCTCGTCGGAAACGTCGGCCTTGCTGCGCTGCCAGATGGGTATCATGGAGTTGACGGTTTCGGGAGCGGTGACGGTGACGTTCTGCATAACGGGGTTGCCGTTCTTATCCTTCTCCTCCGTGGGCTGCTTTTCGGTGCGGGTAATGTCCATGACGATGGGCCAGCGAACATAGTCGGAATATTTCTTGATGAGAGCCTTCAGCTTCCATACCTCAAGATAGGAGCCATAGACCTCCTCCTCGGTGTCTTCCTTGATGTGCATGATGACGTCGGTGCCGCTGCGGTACTTGTCGGTCTCCTCAACGGTGTAGCCGTCAACACCCTTGCTCTGCCACTTGACGCCCTTTTCCTCGCCGAACTTTTTGGTGAGAACGGTGACCTCGTCGGCAACCATGAAGGCGGAGTAGAAGCCGACACCGAACTGACCGATGATGGAAACGTCCTCAGCCTGAGCCGCGTCCATTTCGCTCTTGAACTTGTTGGAGCCGCTCTTTGCGATAATGCCAAGGTTGGACTCCGCCTCGGCCATGGTCATGCCGATGCCGTTGTCGCTGACGGTGATGGTGCGGGCTTCCTTGTCAATGTAGATGCGAATGCGGTAATCCTCGCGGTTAAGACCGACGGAATCATCGGTGAGGGACTGGTACCAAAGCTTGTCAATGGCGTCGGACGCGTTGGAAATAATCTCACGCAGGAAGATTTCCTTGTTGGTGTAGATGGAATTGATCATGAGGTCGAGAAGACGCTTGCTTTCGGCCTTGAACTGTTTCTTTCCCATATTTTTAAATACCTCCGTATTATATTTACAAACAATTAGCGCATTATAATTGAATTTATATTATACCACAATTTTCGTTTTTTTCAACTTAAGCGGCAAAAAAAGCCGGGGATTTTCCCCGACTTTTTAAGGTGATATCTGTTGATATTTATTACAGAGCTTCGGCAAACCTTGCAAGCAGCTTGTCCATTGTGGGAGCGACACCCTCAAGTGCGATTTCGGGTGCGCGCTTGGTGGTGCGTGCGTAAACCTCCTCGTTCATCTTGGTGGAGTAGTATGCAAGCTGAACGCGGCAGGTTTCCATTGCGGCACGGCCAAAGAAAATCGCGGAGGAGCAAATTGCCGCAGTGCAGGGGCAGAGCTTGTCAGCTATGCTGTCGAGAATTTCGATGACGTGGATCACAACGTAGACAAGCTCGTCAACGATGGCGCAGGCGGTGCGGTAGCCGCCTTCGATTTCGTTTTCGGGAGCATTTGACTCAAGACGCTTTTCAAGAGGCATCTTTGCCTTGTTTTCCTCGTCGATGAGAACGATGAAGTATTCACGCAGAGCCTCAAGGTCCTTCTTCGCCTGCTCTAAAGCGGGGTCGTCGGAGCCGGTTTTACCTATTGCCAGAAGCACCATTGCGGCAGCGGCAGCACCTGCTTCGGCAGCGGCGGAGCCTATGCCCAGCTTGGTTTCGGGGTCTGCAAGGTCCTTGTTGAAGTTTTTAACGCTTTTTCCGGAAAAAAGCACCTGCTTGAGTTCGGAAATATCAAGTTTTTCAGCCATTATATTTTGTTCCTTTCAAGGTTAATTGACAAGCTTAAGAAATAATTCTATACTGATATTACTGTTATTTTACAACATAAGTGTAACCTAATCAAGTGCGATTAAAGCGGTTGGGAGGTATTATTTTGAAATTTCTCATTTGCGGCGATATTCATGCGGGAAAAAGCACGCTGATTGCAAAGCTGGAAAAGCTCATTGACAAAAAGCCCCTGGGCTATATCACGGTACGTATGCCCGACGATAAAAACGGCATATCCCGCGTTTACCTCTATGACCGCGCAAATCCCCCTGAGGATATCCGCGATGCAGCGGTTATCATGAAATTCAATGCCGACAGAAGCGCGGAAAAGCACCCGGAGCTTTTGGACACGCTGGGAGTATCCTATCTTGAAAGCATACCCGAGGGAAGCCTTGTAATTCTCGACGAAATCGGGACGCTGGAAAGCGCAGCTCCTCTGTTTCAGAGAGCGATTGTGCGCATTCTTGACGGAAACTATGACGTTCTTGCCTCCGTCAAGGCGCAGAACACCGACTTCCTCAGAACCGTGAGAAAGCACCCCGACTGTGAGCTGTTTATTATTACGCCCGCAAACCGCGATATGCTTTTTGAGCAGCTGAAGAACTGCATTGAAGGCTGACAGGGCAGTATATGTCAAGATGTTATTTTATACAAAAATGAGCAGGCAAATTCTCCGACAAATCATAATAAAAATTTGAATAATTATGTTGATTGACGGCGAATATGTGGTATGATTTACTAAGTGATATTTAGTGACATTTAGTTTTGTTTTCCGGAGTAAGAAGATGAAAAGAGTAATATGTGTTATGCTGACGCTGGCAATGCTGTTTGCCCTGTGTGCCTGCGGTGAAAAAGAATCCGGCGAAAGCCTTGAAACCTCTGTCAAGGACCTTGTTGCCGCTGTGCAGCAGAACAGCGGAGCAAAGACTGCGGACAAGCTCATGGGCATGGAGGACAGCGATTTTGCCGTGATGCTGAATATGTATCTCGGAATTGACACGGAAATCCTCTCCGACGGAGCAATGGCAATCTCCACCTCTACGGCGGCAAATGAAATCATCATTCTGTGCGTAAAGGATTCCGCTGACCTTGGAACCGTAAAGAAGGCTTATGAAGCCCACAGGGATAACACCATCATGTCTGATGAGCGCTACTTCCCCGAGAATGTGGAGCTTCTTAACCAGGCGGTCATATATGAAAACGGCAATTACGTCATCATGATTGTTGATGAGAACATGGCGGCTGTAAAGACCGCAGTTGACCAGCTCTTCTCTTCTCAGGACCTTATTCCCGAGCTTGCGGAGGAGTTTTATGCCGCAGGTCCCGAGGTGAAGGAATATGACTACGAAAAGCCCGTGCCGGGCGGTGAGACCGTGGGCAACGACTGGTTCAGCGATGCAATGTTCATCGGCGACTCCCGCATGAAGAGCATTATGAACTATGCCGATTCAAACGGCTGGTTCACTCCCGGCGCAGACCTCTCCCTTGTGGGACTTACCGTAAGCAATATCTACACCGAGTACGTCACCGTAAACGGCCAGAGCATGACCGTTGCAGACGGTATCAGACAGCCGGGCAGCTTTACAAAGTGCTATATCCTTCTCGGAATCAACGAACTCGGCTGGAGCTCATCTGACAGATTCATTGAGTGCTACAAGGAGCTTGTTGAGCTTGTGAAGGAAGCTCACCCCGAAGCACAGATTTACATCATCGGCAATATGCCCCTGGGCGACAAGGCGATTGAAAGCGGTGACTGGCTTACAAATGACAATGTTGTCCGCTTCAACGGCTATATTCAGCAGGTTGCAGCCGAGGAGCAGGTTTACTATATCGACGCCTACAATCTCCTACAGGTCGAGGGAAAGCTTCCCGCTGATGCCGCAATCGACGGCATTCACGTTCAGCCCGAGGTCAGCAGACAGCTTGTGGACTACCTCATGTCCCACACCGTTTCCGAATAACCCGCAAAAATATTAATCCACCGTCTTTTGAAGTGACGGTGGATTTTTTGCCGAAATTTTCCGTAGTATCATTTCCTGCGGGCAGGGAAATAATAGCATCACGCTATTCAGGAGAGTGATGCTATGCAAGGCAAGGTTGAGCTGTGCGGGGTGAACACCTCAAAGCTCCCGCTGCTGAAGGGCAGCGAGGTGCGTGAGCTTATCTACAAAGCACAGCACGGTGACAGCACGGCGAGAGAAAAGCTCATTTCAGGCAATCTGAGGCTTGTGCTGTCGGTCATTCAGAAATTCACAAACCGCGGCGAAAGCATGGACGATTTGTTTCAGGTGGGCGTGGTGGGGCTTATTAAGGCGATCGACTGCTTTGACCTCAATCAGAATGTGCAGTTTTCCACCTACGGAGTGCCCATGATTTCGGGCGAGCTCCGCAGATACCTCCGTGACCACAGCTCCGTGAGAGTGTCGCGCTCCATGCGTGATACGGCATATAAGGTAATGCAGGTCAAGGAGCAGCTCACCAATGAGCTTGGGCGTGAGCCCGATGTGGAGCTCATTGCGAAAAGGCTGGGGATCGAGCGGCGTGATGTTGTTTTTGCGCTTGACGCAATCAGCGAGCCCGTGTCCCTGTACGAACCTGTTTACAGCGATTCGGGGGAAAGCGTCTGCGTCATGGACCAGATAGGCGACACAAAAAATACCGATGAGCACTGGCTGGAGCGCATTGCCATAAGCGAGGCCGTTTCGCATCTCAGCGAGCGGGAAAAGAAAATCCTTGCTCTTCGGTTTTATTCAGGCAAAACGCAGATGGAGGTTGCGAAGGAAATCGGCATAAGTCAGGCGCAGGTTTCCCGCCTTGAAAAAAGCGCAATCAGCCGCATCAGAAAGGAAATACAGTAGCGAATAAAAGGCACCGCCCAAGCGGTGCCTGAGACTGTCAAAAAACTATACAAGCAGCAAAAAAGACAATAGAGCAGCGGGGGAGCTTGAGGGGGCAAGGCCCACCTCAATCGGATCGCCGACAAGATAAAAAGCCTTTATTTTCAAGGCTTTTTATCATAAAACGAGCAGGAGACCTCCTGCTCGTTTTTGGCGGCTTTTCAGCTTGCCAAAAAAGTCTTTAGACTTTTTTGACAAGCTGAGGCACCGCCCAAGCGGTGCCTTTAAGCTTACTTGTTGTAGTTTTTGCCGAGCTGTTCAATGACGGGCAGATAATCCTTGTATTCGGTGTCCAGAGAGCAGGAGAAATCTGCCTCGGCAGCAAATTTGTTGACGTTCTTTTCGGATTTTTCAACGGGCTGAAGGGTGCCTGCACCTGCAATACAGCCACCGGGACAAGCCATGCCCTCAAGCAGATAACCGTTGTATTTGCCTGCCTTTGCCAGCATGAGCATCTTGCGGCATTCGTCAAGACCGGTGGCCTTTGCAACCTTGACCTCAAGCTCGGGATTCTGCTGGTGGATTGCGTTTACAACTGCCTGGGCAACGCCGCCGGAGATGGAGAAACGGCGTGCGTCGGTGCCTGCCTGCTGCAGAGGCTGCTTTTCCTCCTCGGGAATGATTTCCTTGTCAACGCCCATGGCGGCAAACATACCGAGAACCTCTTCAAAGGTGAGAACGAAGTCCACATCACTGCGGACGTGGTGACGGCTTGCCTCAAGCTTCTTTGCGTCGCAGGGACCGACGAATACGACCTTGCAGCCTGGATGCTGCTCCTTGACAAGACGTGCGGTGATAACCATGGGGGTCAGCGCAACGGAGATGTTTTCCTTCATTTCGGGGAACATGTTCTTGACGAGGTTGCTCCAGGAGGGGCAGCAGGAGGTTACCATGAAGGAGAACTTTGAGGGAACTTCCTCAAGGAAATCGTTTGCCTCCTCCATAACGCAGAGGTCTGCGCCGATGCCTGCCTCATAAACGCCGGCGAAGCCGAGTCGGGAGAAGGCGGCGTGCATCTTTTCGGGAACTGCATCGGGACCCCACTGACCGACAAATGCGGGAGCAAGAATGGCATATACGGGGGTATCGCTCTTTATCGCCATGATGGTCTGGAAAATCTGGGATTTGTCGGAGATTGCGCCGAAGGGACAGGCAACGAGGCACTGACCGCAGGAGGTGCATTTGGAGTAATCAATTTCGGCTCTGCCGTGGTCATCGGACTTTATGGCGTTGACGCCGCAGGCTTTTGCGCAGGGACGCTCCATCTTGATGATTGCGTTGAAGGAGCAGGCGTTTATGCACTTGCCGCAGCGAACGCAGACATCGGGCTTGACCTTGGCCTTGCCGTTTTCGCGGGTGATTGCGCCCCGGGGACAAACGGACATACAGGGCTTTTCAAGACAGCCCTGGCACTTGTCGGTTACAACAACAAGGTTTTCGGGGCACTTGTTGCAGCCGAACTTGATGACATTAATAAGAGGGGGCTCGTAGTACTTTTCCGCAATGACGGATTCGTCAACGCCGTCGCGTATGTTGTTGTATTCGCCCATTTTGCGCATGGGAAGCCCCATTGCAAGACGGAGTCTTTCGCCGATTACGGCTCTTTCGTAAAGAACGCTGCCCTTGTAGCTGCCGGATTCGTCGGGGTCACCGGGACGGATCTTGTAGGTCAGCTCCTCAAGAGCTCTTGCGTAGTCATCGCTGCCCTCGTAAGCAAGGCGTGCGATTTCGGTAAATACGGTATGTCTTATGCGGCTTTTGCCGGTTTCCATTCCACGCATGTCGAACATCCTCCCAAAATGAGATTTTGCATATCAATATGTAAAAGCACAGATTATTATACAAGCCTTAATATGTTTGTCAACACACGCGCGGGGCATTTTCACGATATCTTTAATGAAAAATAATAATAAGTAATATGCGAAAAACGCAAGCAGGTCAAAATCTGCTTGCGTTTTGGTAATGCAAGAATTTATTGGTTTTTAAATTCGTTAATGATTGTGTCAACGTCGCTGTCACTGCCCTTGCGCTCGGGAGCCTGAAGCGTAGGCTCTGCGGTGACGGTTTTTTCACCTGCGGGAATTACGGGTGCCTCCTCGGGCTCCTGTTCGGGCTCGGGCTCCGGGGCGGGCTCCTGAGCTGCGGGCTCAGCGGGGACTGCATTTTTGTCGTGCTCACGCATATTGCTTACAATCATCCAGCAGTACATAAGAAGCATACCTGCGGTGCCGCACAGAATTAACTGCATACCGAAATATCTGCTGTCGGCAAGTGAAACAAGACACATGAACGCCGCCAGCATCGAGGTGTAAAGGGCGGTGCGGGGCTTAGGCTTGCCGAAACCGAAGCCTGCATTGTAATAGAAAGCAATGATGATAAGGCTGACGGTGACAATTTCAATACCGTAGCTCCAGACGTTAGGCACGCTGGAATTGCGCATATAGCAGGCAATGAGCCAGAGCGTGAACATCACGATGGGGAATACGGAGAATGTGCTGACTACCGCAGGGGAGAGATGGTTTTTTGAAGCGGTGCATATAGATGGGAAGGTTATGCCCGTGAGAATTGTCAGCAGCGAAATAAAGGTGAGTATTCCGGACTGAGTGTCGGCGGAGGTGGCAAACAGAGTTACGATGCCGCCGATGATGGAGATGCCGCCCACAATCCATGCTGCAACAGGGTGGAAGAAGGTCGTGCCGCGGAAAGCTGCGTACATATCCGCGGGGTCGGTAAGACTGCCGAGAAGCCTGCGGATAAGGAAAAAGAAAATAACCGCGGCGGCTATGAGAATAAGCGGAACCATCACGTTCCACATACTCGGCTCGTTAATCTTTGTTTCAACGTTGTAGGATAGCTGGTTCTGAAGCCAGCGGAAAAATGCGCCGAATGCACCGAAGGCGCAAACAAAGCAGCAAGTAATCAAAGCATTTTTACGCATAGTATCAATCCTGCCAGAATAAAAATATTGGTAACCGTAACGGATTTATATTATTTTATACTCATTTGCCAACTGCGTCAACCAAAAGATGAGAAAGGAGAAAAAATGAGAAGACTGCTGCTGCTGTCACTTCTGCTTACAGCCGTAATACTGAGTATACCCATGCTTTCGGACAAAAGTGAGGTGGGACAGCTTCCGCCCGCGTCATCAAAAAAAGCCGAAAAGCTACCGAAGGACGCATCACGGACAATCCTTCTTGTGTCAGGCGAAGAAACGGTTAAAATTTCGGTGCGGGATTACCTCATCGGAGTTGTGGCTGCTGAAATGCCCGCAGGCTTTGAGGAGGAGGCGCTGAAGGCGCAGGCTGTGGCGGCACGGAGCTATTTGCAGCGTGCGCTGGTCAAGGGCTCAAGACATGAAAACGGAGATATATGCACGGATTCCGATTGCTGTCAGGCGTATAAAACAAATGACGAGCTGAAAAAGCTCTGGGGCGATAAATACAGTACATATATGGAGCGCATTACAGAGGCGGTGGAGGATACGGACGGAAGGTATCTCAGCTATGAGGGAGAGCCGGCCATTGCCGCGTTCCATTCCTCCTCCTGTGGAACAACGGAAAACAGCGGTGCTGTGTGGAACGAGGTGCCCTATCTCACAAGCGTAGAAACGCCCGAAACGGAAAAGGACGTGCCGAATTTTGTGAGCAGGCTTGAGGAAAGCGAACTTGATTTCCGGGATACTGTGCTTTACGGACGTCCCGATGCGGATATGACGGGTGACGCAAAGGATTGGGTAGGCGAAATAAAGCGCGATAAGGCAGGCCGCGTTGAGAGCATTGTAATAGGCGGCGAAAGCTTCAGCGGAAGCGAGCTGAGAAATCTGTTTTCCCTGCGCTCAACGGACTTTGAGCTTGAGCACGGTGAGGGGTACTTTGTGTTTACCGTGAAGGGCTACGGTCACGGCGTCGGAATGAGCCAGTACGGAGCCAATGTTATGGCAAAAAAAGGTGCTGACTACAAAGAGATCCTTGCCCATTACTATCCGGGAACGGTCCTGAGCTGAGTTAAAAAGCAAAGCTGTCACCGGTCGAGCTGACGCAATGGCGGTAAATTAAGATGTAGCACCGTATCTGAAAAAAGCGCGAGTGCAGTATTAACATTTGAGCTGTCACCGGTCGTGCTGTCGCAAAAGCGATTATTTAAGACGGTGCAACGTAGCTAAAAAAAGAACCCGCAGGGTAAAAACCCTGCGGGTCAACAGCCTTCAGAGCATCACGTGCTGCTCTTAAACCGGAGCACGATCTGTTTATCAGCTCCAACGGTTATGGGCTGTGAAGTCTGAAATCAGTCCTTTACGGTGGCTGCGTCTGCTGCCATCTCTGCTACCATTGCCTTGAGCTCTGCATTTTCTGCCTCGAGCTTTGCAACGCGCTCGGAATCTGCTGCGCCTGCAACTGCTGCGCTGGAAGCTTCAGCTGCAACTGCCTTCTTGGATTCCTTCTCAACTGCTGCCTTCTTTGCAATTGCTGCTGCAATTACGAAGAGAACTGCTGCGATGAGCATGATAACGAAGATGGACTCCTGCTTTTCACCGGAGTAGATAATCTTGGTGCCTTCCATAGCGGTGGCGTATTCACCTGCGTCGTCAACTCTGATGCCGTAGATGAAGTCTTTGTAGTGGGAAATGATTGCTGCAACGAGTGCGCCGACAGCCATGATTGCGGTGGCAATGCCGAGGCCCTTGCCGGTCTTCTTGCTGCCGCTGATGCCTGCAATGAAGCCCATGATGCCTGCGATCAGACCGAGAATTGCTGCGATTGCAACGAGTGCGTAGCTGACTACACGGGGAATAACTTCACCGTAGGTGTCGGTTTCGGAGTCTGCAAGGTATTCCTTTGCGTACTTAACAACGAGGTCGCACTTGTTGAGGTCGAGGAGAGACAGGGACTTGCCGTCACGCTCTGCGCAGATGTAGTTGCCCTCTGCGTCCTTCTTGTAGAGCATATCAATAATTTCGTTGCAGAGCTCTGCGTATGCAGCATCACTGAAGCCCTTGTCGTTGTAGAGCTCGGGAACCTCAACCTTGATTGCTTCATCGCCTGCCAGACGCTCTGCCAGGGAATCAACAGTCTGCTCGTAGCTGTTCTGGTGGTAGGAGGGAGTCATGCCCATCATAAGCTGCATAATGCCGTCAACGAGCTGAGCTTCGCCGGCTTCGAACTCGCTGAGCTGTGCATCGCCCTCAGCGAGCTGTGCAACGCCTGCTGCCAGCTCTCTCTTGCCGTCTGCAAGCTGCTGGAGACCGTCTTCGTACTTCTTGAGCTGTTCAAGACCGTTATAGTACATGTTGACAACATTGCCTACGATAGAGGTGTCGGTGGGATTGGATGCCAGAAGGCTGCCTACGTCCATACCGATCATGTTGCTGATTGCGGCAACTGCGCGGGTGTTTGCGAGGAAGTTCAATGCGCTGGCTCTCATCTGACCGAGGTATGTATCGAGGTTGCCGCCGATGATACCCTTGTTGAAGTCACGAACCTGCTGGAGAGCGTCTGCAAGGCCCTGAATCAGGGGCATGAAGCCTTCCAAAGTGCCGATGAGTTCTTTGCCTTCATTGTAGGCGTCGGTGTTGGCATCGATCTCTGCCTGGCCTGCAGCGAGCTGCTGGCGGCCTGCTGCGAGCTTAGCCTCACCTGCAAGGTAGGTGTCTACGCCTTCGAGATAGACCTGCTCATTTTCTTTAAGCTGTGCGAGGCCGTCTTCAAGCTGTGCAACGCCGTCGTTTGCGAAATCGGAGTCAACCATCTTGTAATCCTTGATGTTCAGAATATCCTGAACGCCGGGAATGACGCGCAGAAGGCTGAATACGCAAGCGAGTACGAGGACAATGCTTAAGACCATAAGTAATACTCTTTTCATGAATAATCCTCCCTGTGTAATTTTTTTGGTTATAGAAAAGTTTACTTAAGCAACAAAGATTGTTGTACTTTTGACAGTATAGCATAAAGTTACAAAATAGTAAAGAAAAAGTTACACTGCTTCTGAATTTTTTGTAAACTTCACATTATACGACAAAATGCAGTGATACAGTCTGAAAAAACTTGAAAAATCAAGTAAAATTTTTACACTTCGTATATTTATGTCATTATATCTTGTTAAAATATTATACATAATTTCAAACTGATATTGTGAACATTTTGTGAACATTACGAAATTATTATCAAAATAATAGCAAAAAAAGCAAAGAGACACTCTTTGGGCGGTGCGCCTTACGGCAGGCTTGCGCTGGCGGAACAGGCGAGCCAGTTCCCTGCAGTGGTGCGAATGGCAGTTTTGACGTAGGGAACGATCTTGACCGTCCGAACGTACAGCACCCCCATAGCTGTCATTCTGAGCGAAGCGAAGAATCCCCTGAATCACATTCCACACCGGGGATTCTTCGTCGCTGAGCTCCTCAGAATGACAGTTCTTTTGCTGCGGAGTACATCCAATTCTGTCATTCTGAGCGAAGCGAAGAATCCCCTGAATCGCATCCCCCACCGGAGATTCTTCGTCGCTGCGCTCCTCAGAATGACAGACGGGCTTAGCTTTCATGGGCGGAACAGGCGTGCCTGTTCCCTACAGTGGTGCGGATGACAGTTTTGGCGTAGGGAACGGTCTTGACCGTTCCGAACGCACAGCACCCCCATAGCTGTCATTCTGAGCAAAGCGAAGAATCCCCTGAATCACATTCCGTGCCGAAGATTCTTCGTCGCTGTGCGCCTCGGAATGACAGACGGGCTTAGCTTTCATAAGCGGAACAGGCAAGCCTGTTCCCTACAGTGGTGCGGACGATGGTTTTGAGCGGGAAATTTTTCGTCCGGACAATATAACAAAAATCCGGCAATGCTGACGCATTGTCGGATTTTTTATGAAGTATGGGCGGAAAAGGGCCGTTCAAAACCTATTAATCCCTATGGCGCTCTGCCCTTGGGACATCTCTTTGCTTTTAAATCTAATATATAAAATGATTTATTTTTTGTGGAAAAGCTTTTTTGCCTGATATCTGGGCTCGTAGGTAATGTTCACGCCGAGCTTCTGGAACAGATTTTCGTCAACTCTGGAAAGAATTACGGAGGAGTGTGCCTCGCAGCCTCGCAGCTTGTCAAGCTGGTCGATGGCAAGCTCCGCAAGGGGATTTGTTACGGCGCAGATGGAAAGGGCAATAAGCAGCTCGTCGGTGTGCAGTCTGGGGTTGTGGTTGCCCAGATGCTCAACCTTAAGGTGCTGTATGGGGGCGATTACGCTGGGAGCGATAAGCAGAAGCTCCTGGTCGATTCCCGCAAGCTTTTTCAGCGCGTTCATGAGGCAGGCTGAGCTTGCGCCCAGCAGAGACGAGGTCTTTCCGGTGACAAGAGTGCCGTCGGGAAGCTCGATGGATACGGCGGGACCGCCGGTTTCCTGGGCGCGGGCAAGTGCGGCGCTCACAACGGGACGGTCGGAAACGGTGATGTCCAGGGAGTTCATTATAAGCTCTATCTTGCGGACCTCCTCGGCGGAGCCGAAGCCCTGACGGAGTGAGCAGGCAGCGTTGAAGTAACGGCGGATGATCTCCTGTCTGGAGGCCTCGCGGCAGGCACTGTCATCGGAAACGCAGCTGCCCACCATGTTTACGCCCATGTCTGTGGGGCTCTTATAGCGGCACTCACCGTAGATGCGGGAGAGAATTGCGTTGAGAACCGGGAAAATTTCAACATCGCGGTTGTAGTTGACGGTGGTTTCGCCGTAGGCTTCAAGATGGAAGGGGTCAATCATGTTGACATCGTCAAGGTCTGCGGTTGCAGCCTCGTATGCCAGATTGATGGGGTGCTTGAGGGGCAGATTCCAGATGGGGAAGGTTTCAAATTTCGCATAACCCGCGCTTATACCCCGGAGATGCTCGTGATAGAGCTGGCTGAGGCAGGTTGCCATTTTGCCGCTTCCGGGTCCCGGTGCGGTTACGACAACAAGACTGCGCTCGGTTTCGATGTAATCGTTTCTGCCGAAGCCGTTTTCGGAAACGATAAGCTCAACATTTGAGGGATAGTCGGGAATTATATAGTGACGGTAAACCTTGATGCCGAGAGTTTCAAGGCGCTTCTGGAACTGGTCTGCGGCGAGCTGACTGCGGTAGTGGGTGATGACAACGCTGCCTACATACAGGCCGATGCCGCGGAAGGCGTCGATAAGGCGGAGGGTGTCCTCGTCGTAGGTGATGCCGAGGTCGCCGCGGCGCTTGTTGCGCTCAATATCGTCAGCGGAGATAGCGATGACTATTTCCGCATCGTCCTTCATCTCCAGCAGCATTTTGACCTTGCTGTCGGGCTCAAAGCCGGGGAGAACGCGGGAGGCGTGGAAGTCGTCAAAAAGCTTGCCGCCGAATTCCAGATACAGCTTACCGCCGAACTGATTTATTCTGTCGCGGATTTTCTGAGACTGCAGTGCCACATATTTTGCGTTGTCGAAGCCTGTCCGTTTCATTGCTTATCCTCTCTTTTTCTATCAATACAAAAAGAAATTATATACCGTACTGAAGATTCTTGTCAAACACCTTGCATGCCGAAAGATACTTTACGACACAGCGGATTTTTGTGCTTTTTACCACATAATTTTCTCTGTCGGTGCTGAAGTGAAGCGTCTGGGGACCCATTACGGACATACCCTTCAGCTCCTTCAGGGGAAGAACGCTGTTGTCGGGGAGAACGAGTCTGTCGCGGTAAAGCGAAAGCTCGCCGGCGGAGATAAACTGTGCGCTGTCGCCGGTCTTTACCTTGTAAAGCAGCATATCGGTGTCGGAGAAAATGGGCTCGTCCCCTGCGGAAAGACATTTTTCCTTAATGCACTCATTCTGCCAGATGTTCCAGTCAAGAACGGTGTCGTAAATGGTGTTATCGCCCACAAAGAAGCCCTCGGGGGTGTAGCGGTGCTTTGCGCCGCACTCGGAGCAGTAGAGGTAGTTGCCCTTGCTGTAAAGCTTGCCCTCAGACTTGCAGTTGGGACACATGAACAGCATGGTTTCAAGGTTTTCCGCAAGCTTCCTGCCGTAGAATCTTGTGCGAACCTCCTTCTGACGTGCGTAGGCGTTCTCGTGAATGTCGGTTTCAATAAGCTCCTGCACGGCGGAGGCGGTGAGGGATTTGAGATATTCGGGCTCGTAAACGCCCACAACATGACCACTGGTTTTGCCGCGGCGCAGTGAGCCGCCGCTCCAGCGGGGATTTGCGAAATAAATACCTTCGGTACGGTAAGTAATGAGCTTTGCGCCTGCCATGCGGGCCATTTTTCCGGTTGAGGGGGTGATGGGCGCGGTTATGCCGTCCCAGGAGCGATTGCCCTCGGGGAAAATGCAGACGTTGTTGCCTTCGCCGAGATTGCGGATAATGCCTCTGACGGTGGCGGAGGCATTGCCGCCTTTCTGACGGGGAATGATTCTTGTGCCCCAACGGAGAATATCGGAGACGAAGCCCTTGCGCAGAATATGCTCGCTGGCAACAAAGTAAAGCGGCTCGGTGAAGCTGCAGGCCAGGAGCATGGGATCAAGCTCGGCATTGTGGTTTGCCATGACAAGATAGGGACCTTTTTCACGGTACACCTCGGCATCGTAATTGAAAACAACCTTTGTAACGGCTATGGAGATAGGGCGCACCACGTTCCACAGCAGCTTATGACGTTTACGTTCTTCCATAAGGACACCTCCGTTCAATAACTTATACATTTTACATTAATTTAATAGTTGTATCAAGTATAAAGACTTTTTTTCTCCGAAATTTTATGTTATATTATATAATGTAAAATAATCACCAGAAATATTATTCCCGGAAAGGCAAGAAAACTATGGGTTTGTTTGGAAAAATGTTCGGCAGTCATACCGACAGAGAACTTAAAAAAATATATCCTATCGCGGACAGGATAGAAGCACTGGAGCCGGAAATGCAGAAGCTCAGCGATGCGGAGCTTCGCGGCAAAACCGAGGAGTTTAAGGAGCGCTTCAATAAGGGCGAGGACCTTGACAGCCTTCTGCCCGAGGCATTTGCCGCAGTGCGTGAGGCCGCATGGCGTGTCCTGGGCATGAAGCCCTTCCGCGTTCAGCTTATCGGCGGCATCGTTCTGCATCAGGGACGCATTGCCGAAATGAAGACCGGCGAAGGCAAAACCCTTGTGGCAGTTCTTCCCTCCTACCTCAACGCCATTGCAGGCGAGGGCGTTCACGTTGTCACCGTCAACGATTATCTTGCCCGCCGCGACAGCGAATGGATGGGCAAGGTGCATCGCTTCATGGGACTTTCCGTGGGACTTATCGTCCACGGACTCAGCAACAAGGAGCGTCAGGAGGCCTATGCCGCCGACATCACCTACGGCACCAATAACGAGATGGGCTTTGACTATCTGCGCGACAACATGGCGCTTTACAAGGAAAACATGGTTCAGCGCGGCCATTCCTTCGCCATCGTCGACGAGGTAGACTCCATTCTTATCGACGAAGCCAGAACCCCGCTCATCATTTCAGGTCAGGGTGACGAAAGCACCGACCTTTACCGTAAGGCAGACGATTTTGTATGCACGCTGAAGAAAAAGGTCTACACCTCCATTGACACCAAGGAGGAGGAAGACGAAAACCTCGATGCCGACTACGTTGTTGACGAAAAGGCAAGGACTGCCGTGCTTACCGCACGGGGCATAAAGAAGGCGGAGCGTGCTTTCGGGCTTGAGAACTATTCCGACATGGAAAACGGCACTCTCAGCCACCACATAAATCAGGCACTCCGCGCCCACGGCATAATGAAGCGCGACGTTGACTATCTTGTGAAAGACGGCGAAGTGCTTATCATTGATGAGTTCACGGGCCGTGTAATGCTGGGCCGCCGCTACAGCGAGGGTCTGCATCAGGCAATCGAGGCAAAGGAGCACGTTGACGTTCAGAACGAAAACAAGACCCTTGCAACCATCACCTTCCAGAACTACTTCCGTCTTTATGACAAGCTGTCGGGCATGACGGGTACCGCACTCACCGAGGAAGAGGAATTCGGCACAATCTACAAGCTGGATATTGTTGAAATCCCCACCAACAAGCCCGTACAGAGAATTGACCACCCCGACGTTATCTTTAAAAACGACAACGGAAAGAACAACGCCATCATCAGTCAGATAATCGACTGCCACGAAAAAGGTCAGCCCGTGCTGGTTGGCACCATTTCCGTTGAAAAGAGCGAATATCTTTCCGCACTTCTCAAGCGCAAGGGCATAAAGCACAATGTCCTCAACGCAAAGTATCATGACAAGGAAGCTGAAATCATCGCTCAGGCAGGCAAGCTCGGCTCCGTAACCATCGCCACAAACATGGCAGGACGAGGCACCGATATCATGCTGGGCGGCAACGCGGAATATCTTGCCAAGATCGATTTGCGCAAGGCAGGCTTTGCCGACGAGATTATCGCCGAGGCAACGGGCTATGCCGAAACGGATAACGAGGATATCCTCAATGCCCGAAAAATGTTCCATGAGCGCATGGACGCTCATAAGCAGGTCTGCTCCGCGGAGGCGGAAAAGGTCAAGGAGGCGGGCGGACTTTTCATTCTCGGCACCGAGCGCCACGAATCCCGCCGTATTGACAATCAGCTTCGCGGCCGTGCGGGACGTCAGGGCGACCCCGGCGAAAGCCGCTTCTATATTGCCGCCACCGACGACATCATGCGTCTTTTCGGCAGCGACAGATTCAAAAATATCATGGACACCTTCAACATGGACGAAAACGAGGCACTTGATGCCAAAATGCTGTCCGATGCGGTTGAACGCGCCCAGAAAACCGTTGAAAGCAAGAACTTCCAGCGCCGTAAGAATGTCCTTGAGTATGACGACGTTATGAACCAGCAGCGTAACATTATTTACGATGAACGCCGCAAGGTGCTTGACGGTGAAGAGCTGCGGGAGCATATAAACGGCATGGTGAAGGATTTCATCAGCTCCACCGTGACCGACGGCCTCGGCGGAGCATCTGCCGAAAACCAGGAAATGCTCGATGCGGCGGTTGCGCCATTTGAAAAGTACTTCCTGCCCAGACATTCCGTGAAATTTGAGGACTTCAAGGGCAGGGTAAGCCCCGAAAAAGTCAGCGACGCCGTATATGAAACCGCAATGAAGGTCTATGACGCCAGAGAAAAGGCCATGGGCGAGCAGCTCATGCGCGAGGTGGAGCGCGTAATCATGCTCCGCGTTGTCGATGAATACTGGATGGACCAGATCGACGCAATGGACGAGCTCAAGCGCGGCATCGGTCTGCGCGGCTATGGCAACACCAAGCCCATTGATGCGTATAAGCAGGAGGGCTTCGATATGTTTGATGCCATGATAAGCGGTATCCGCGAGGAAACCGTGCGCCGTATCTATACCGCATACGTAAAACGCCCCATGGAGCGCAAGTCCGTTTCCAAGAACGCTGTTGCCAATGTAGGCGGCGACGGCAGCGAAAAGAAAAAGCCCGTGAAAAAGGCACCAAAGCCCGGACGCAACGATCCCTGTCCCTGCGGCAAGATGAAGGCCGACGGCTCAAGACGACTTAAGTATAAGGAATGTTGCGGAAGAAACGACTGAGCGGTCTGTTTTCCTTAATGCAGCGTTGCGTTGCCTCGGACATATAGAAAATATGCCCGTCGGCTTGCGCCTTGCCTTAAGAAAAACATCCTCGCTCAGTAAACTGAAAATTAAAGGAGCAGCTATGTTCAGCGAGCATAAATTCAATAACTGCATATACATGACAAGCGATAAGCTGACCGCAAGGCACATGTTCACCACCCGTCACGGCGGAGTGAGCAGCGGCGTGTGGGAAAGCTGGAACTTCGGCGAAAACCGCGGCGACGAAATTGAAAATGTCCGCGAAAACTTTGCCGCAGCGGGCGAGATATTCGGCGTAAGCGCCGACGGCTTCGTTGTCACACGCCAGGTACACGGTGCCGAAGTCCTCATTGCATCGGAGAGCGACCGCCATAAAATCGGAGAGCCCGTGCCTTATGAGATTGACGGCCTTGTCACAAAAGAAAAAGGTCTGCCCATACTTGTCTATATTGCCGACTGTGTTCCCGTACTCATGGAGGACAGGGAAGCGGGCGTAATTGCCGCCGTGCATTGCGGCTGGAAGAGCAGCGTTGCGGATATTCTGGGCGTTGCCGTGGGCAAAATGCTTGCTCTGGGTGCAAAGGCGGAGGATATTCATGCCGCAGTGGGCGAAAGCATAGGCTTCTGCTGCTTTGAAACGGGCGCCGAGGTGCCCGAAGCGGTGGAAAAATATCTCGGCGGTGAGACCGAAGGTCTCATCAGAGAGGACGGAAACGGCAAATTCCATGTTGACCTGCGCGGTGCCAATGCAAGAAGGCTGCTTCAGCTGGGACTGAAAAGCGAAAACATTGATGTTTCGGAAGAATGCACCATGTGCAGTCAGTATAAATACTGGTCTCACCGTGGGACAAAGGGCATTCGCGGCTCCATGTGCGCCGCAATAATGCTTGAATAAGAGGTTTTCTCTATGAAAAAAAGAAAAATAACAGCTTTAATACTTGCACTGCTCATGAGCCTGCCCTTCGGAGCCTGCGGAATGTCTGGCCCCGTTGACGATTACGTTGACGGCAAAAGCGCGGGCAAGGACCTGGGTCAGACTGCGGCGGCGGATTCCGTATTCACCATCAACTGCAATAAAAGCTACAGCTTGAATCCTCTCATTGCCACGAACACCAACAACCAGCTTGTGTGCAATCTGGTTTATGAGAATATGCTGGAGCTGGATAATAATTATAATGTAATACCCAACATCATCACCTCCTGGGAAACCACCGACGGACAACGCTGGGTCTTCCATGTGGACACGGAGCGCTATTTCCATGACGGAAGCAAAATGACGGCATTTGACCTTGCCTATTCCATGACCTGCGCCGTCAACTCCGACCGCTATAAAGGGCGCTTCAGCTATGTTTACGGCAGTTCAGCCTATGACGACAGCACCTTTGTTGTAACTCTCGGCAAGCAGAACATGATGTTCCCCATGCTCATGTGCATTCCCATTATCAAAAGCGGAACCTTCAACGATGAATTTCCTCAGGGCACCGGTCCCTACACATATTCAAAGGATCACAAGTCCCTTGTGGCATACAACAAGTATCCCGGCTATGAAAACCTGCCTGTTGACACGGTGTACCTTGCCGAATACAGCGGCGGCGTTGAAACCATTTCCGCCTTTGAGGATTCACTCATAGACGTTGTAATGAACGACCCCACCGCAACCACGAATCTGGGCTACGGCGAGTCAAACGAAATCCGCGGCTTCAATACCACCAATATGCACTATATAGGCTTTAACGCCTACAGCAGCGTGTTTTCCAATGAAATGCTGCGCCTTGCCATGAACTATGCCTTTGACAGAGAATATCTCAAGGCACAGATGGGCGGCTATGCGGTGCCTGCCGCGATCCCCGTCAATCCCTCGTGCCCCTGGTACAGCGAAACACTCAACAAGGAATACAGCTATAATCTTGACGTGTGCCGCAACATCTTCAAGAACCTCGGCTTTGAGGATTATGACCAGGACGGCTATGTTGAGATGAAAATGGGTGACGGCTACACCGAGATAAATATCCGCTTCCTCGTTTGCTCGGACAGCAGCATTAAGCTTAACGTTGCGCGAAAGTTCGCTCAGGATATGGGCAACATGGGCGTGCAGGTTACACTTCTTGAATATGCCTGGAGCGATTACAAATCCGCAATCAACGCAGGCAACTACGATATGTACTACGGCGAAACCCGCATCAACCCCGATTTTGACATTTCAAGGCTCATCGCAACGGGCGGTGCCATGAATTACGGACAGTGGGCAGTTGAGGCTGTTGACAACGCCATAAGCGCTTATCTCCAGTCCGATGAGGCGGGACGCGCTCAGGCCTTTGCAGATATGTGCAGCACCGTCTGCGGCGGAGGCTATATGATTACGCTCTGCTTTGAAAAGCATCAGATGATAACCCACAGGGGTGTAATTATAGGTGTGAACGTCTGCGAGAACAATCCGCTTATGAATGTGCAAAACTGGGAAATCAGCTTCAGCAAGGTATCGGGTTAGGATAATGAGCAAATTGGCCGACGGAAACCGCGGCAGAAGGAGAATGAAAATGACAGATATTGAACTTCTCAAGATAGCAAAGTCCGCCTCCGAAAAAGCTTACGCGCCCTATTCAAAGTTCAACGTCGGCGCCGCCCTTGAATGCGCAAACGGAACGGTATATACGGGCTGCAACGTTGAAAACAGCGCCTACGGCGACACAATATGCGCCGAGCGCACAGCCATGGTAAAGGCCATCAGCGATGGAAACAAAAGCTTCGTCCGCATCGCCATTTATGCCGACAGCAAGGATTACTGCTACCCCTGCGGCTCCTGCCGCCAGTTCATGACCGAGTTCAATGACGGCGAAATGGTCGTTCTCTGCGCAAAGGGCAGCGGCGGCTATGTAAGCCACAAGCTGAGGGAGCTTCTGCCTCAGGTCTTTGACTACTGATATGGAGCTGAGCCAGTTAAGAGTTTTTGCGGCAGTTGCCGAAACGGGAAGCTTTTCAAAAGCCGCCCGTGCGCTGTATGTGAGCCATTCCACCACCAGCCGCGGAGTTGCCGCGCTTGAGGAGGAGCTGGGCGTAAAGCTCATTGAGCGCGGAAATGCGGTTTTCGGCTTGACGGAGGCAGGGGAAAGGCTTCTCCCGAGGGCAAAGGAAATTCTGCGCCTTGCCGACGAAACCGAGGAAGAAATGCGCGCTATATTATAATAATGTAGGCATAGTGCGCTTCGAAGCCAATCGTTACAGAGCGGAAACGGAAATTTTTCTGTTTTTCACAAAAAAATATTAAGTTTTTCTGTAAAATAGCCAAATCCCCTATTGACAACGATAGGGGATTTTGGTATTCTATGAAAGCGCCTGCGAGTTGCTAACGGGCGTATTATGCGATGAAGCGGGAGATTGCTCGAATTTCGAGGTAACTTCCGTGGAGTATGTCCGGTATCGATCCCCGTGTCGGTACAAAATCGGGCGGCTGAAGCGTTCCGTACACTGCGTATATCGTCTGTGCGGTTCAGACCGGCTCCAAGCCGGTTTGTTTTTCGGGCAGGGTCTGATACGCCCGGTAGTGTGTACAGAAAAAGCTTCATCCGTACGGGAAAAATGAAGGCGGTACCCAATGCCGCCGAAAACGTACGAAATAAGGAGTAAACAAAAATGGCAAGCAACAAAAACATGATCCGCATTCGCCTCAAGGCCTATGACCATCAGCTCATCGACAAGGCTGCAGAAACCATCGTTGAAGCTGCAAAGCGCACCGAGGCAACCGTTTCCGGTCCCATCCCCCTTCCCACCAAGACCGAAATCATCACCATTCTCCGTGCTGTTCATAAGTACAAGGACAGCCGTGAGCAGTTTGAGCGCCGCACCCACAAGCGCCTCATCGACGTTATGAACCCCACCCAGAAGACTGTTGAGGCTCTGATGTCCCTTGAGCTGCCTGCAGGCGTTGAAATCGAAATCAAGCTCTGATTTCAGGGAAGTAAGGTAAGGCGATATACCTTATTAAAATAAAACGCGCTGACCCACCCACATCATTTTAATTTATCAACAACCCAATGTCCGTAGCTTGCGAATACGGACGGGTTAAGTTGCCAGCCTCTGGCGCGGCACAAACCGCGATTAAGCGAGGTAACCAATAACCATTAGGAGGAAAAAATAATGAAGAAAGCCATTATCGGCAAGAAGGTCGGCATGACGCAGATCTTCGACGAAATGGGCAAGGTCATTCCCGTAACTGTCATCGAGGCAGGTCCCTGCGTCGTAACTCAGAAGAAGACAGTTGAAAAGGAAGGCTACAATGCAGTCCAGCTCGGTTACGAAGAAGTAGCCGAAAAGAAGCTCTCTCAGCCTGAAGCAGGTCATCTCAAGAAGGCCGGCGTAGGCATGATGAAGCACCTCAAGGAGTTCAAGCTTGAGAACGCAGCAGAGATGAACGTTGGCGATGTCATCAAAGCAAACGTTTTCGCAGAAGGCGAAAAGGTTGACGTCACCGGCATCAGCAAGGGCCACGGCTTCGCCGGCGCAGTAAAGCGTCACGGCACCCACATCCAGAAGATGAGCCACGGCGGCGGCCCCGTTCACCGTCACTCCGGTTCCATGGGCTCCTCCACCGACCCCAGCCGCATCTTCAAGGGCAAGAACATGCCCGGTCACATGGGTGTTGAGCAGGTCACTGTTCAGAACCTCGATGTAGTCAAGGTTGACGAGGAACTCAATATGCTCGTTATCCGCGGCGCTATACCCGGCCCCAAGGGCGGCCTCGTATATGTAAAGAGCACCGCAAAGACCCAGCCCGTCAAGAAGGGCGAGGCAGCAGGCATCAGCCTCAACCCGCAGAAGGCATCTGCTCGTGTCAATCCGCAGAAGGCTTCCGCACGAAACAAGTAAGGAAAGGAGAGTATCTTAAATGCCTATTACTAACGTTTACAACATGGCAGGCGAGAAGGTCGGCGAGATCGAGCTCTCCGCAGCCATCTTCGGCATCGAGCCCAACAAGTCCGTTCTTCACGACTCCGTCAAGAACCACCTGGCAAATTGCCGTCAGGGTACCCAGAGCGCACTCACCAAGGGCGAGGTCAGCTACACCACTGCAAAGCCCTGGCGTCAGAAGGGCACCGGCCGTGCACGCGCAGGCTACAAGGGTTCTCCCGTATGGACCCACGGCGGCGTAGCGTTTGCACCCAAGCCCCGCGATTACAGCTACACCCTCAACAAGAAGGTAACGCGCCTGGCACTCAAGAGCGCTCTCTCCGCAGCAGCTGCAGAGGACGCAATCGTTGTTATCGACGAAATCAAGGTTGACGAAATCAAGACCAAGACCTTCAAGGCATTCCTTGATGCAGTCAAGGTTTCCGGCAAGGCCCTGGTTATCACCGAGGCTGTTGACGAGAAGGTAGTAAAGTCCGCACGCAACATTGCAGGCATCACCACCACCATCGCAACCATTCTGAACCCCTACATGATTCTTAACAGCCGCAAGATCGTTGTCTCCAAGGCAGCACTTGCAAAAATCGAGGAGGTCTATGCATGATGAAAACTGCTTATGATATCGTAATTCGTCCTATCATCACCGAGCAGTCCATGGAAGACCTGGACATCAAGAAGTATGTCTTCGAGGTTGCTAAGGACGCAAACAAGGTTGAGATCAAAAAGGCAATAGAAGAAATCTTTGACGTAACCGTAATCAAGGTTACCACCATTAACGTCATGGGCAAGTCCAAGCGTCAGGGTGCATACCCCGCAGGCAAAACCGCCTCTTGGAAAAAGGCAGTCGTAAAGCTCAGTGCAGACTCCAAGAACATTGAGCTCTTCGAAGGCATGGCATAAGGGGAGGTAAAGAAGAATGTCTATTAAAACTTACAGACCTACCACTCCGGCCCGCAGACAGATGACCGTTTCCGGTTTTGACGGTGTTGATAAGCACGCAAGACCCGAGAAGGCTCTTACTGAGGTCCTGAAGAAGAATTCCGGCCGCAACAGCTACGGCCGTATCACCGTTCGTCATAAGGGCGGCGGCAACCGCCAGAAGTACCGTGTAATCGACTTCAAGCGCAACAAGCTCGATGTCGAGGCAACCGTACTCCGCCTTGAGTATGACCCCAACCGCAGCGCATTCATCGCCCTCGTTGAGTACACCGACGGCGAGCGCCGCTATATCCTGGCTCCTGTTGGCCTGAAGGCCGGTGACGTTATCGTCTCCTCCGCAAGCGCTGACATCAAGGCAGGCAATGCACTCCCCATGGCAAACATTCCCGTTGGTACCGTTATCCACAACATTGAGCTCTACCCCGGCAAGGGCGCACAGCTGGTTCGCTCCGCAGGCGTTGCAGCACAGCTCATGGCAAAGGAAAACGGCATGGCAACCGTCCGTCTTCCCTCCGGCGAGTACCGCAAGGTCCGCATGGACTGCAAGGCAACCATCGGTCAGGTCGGCAATGCTGACCACTCCAACGTTTCCATCGGCAAGGCAGGCCGCAAGCGTCACATGGGTATCCGTCCCACCGTTCGCGGCTCCGTCATGAACCCCTGTGACCACCCCCACGGCGGTGGCGAAGGCAAGTCCCCTGTAGGCCGTCCCGGCCCTGTAACTCCCTGGGGTAAGCCCGCACTGGGTTACAAGACCCGCAAGACTAAGAACGCAACCGATAAGTTCATAGTCAAGCGCCGCAACGCTAAGTAAGGAGGGAAAACGTAAATGAGCAGAAGTATTAAGAAAGGCCCCTTCGCAGCACCTGAGCTCCTGAAGAGAGTCGACGAAATGAACAAGGCCGGCGAGAAGAAGGTCCTCAAGACCTGGAGCCGTGCTACCACTATTTTCCCGTCCTTCGTAGGACACACCATCGCTGTTCACGACGGTCGCCGTCATGTTCCTGTATATGTCACCGAAGATATGGTCGGTCACAAGCTGGGCGAATTTGCTCCCACCCGTACCTTCCGCGGTCATGCAGGCAGCAAGACCGGTAAGTAAGGAGGAAAAGAACAATGGCTGAAAAGAAAATTGCAAAAGCACAGGTTAAGTTTGTTCGCATTTCTCCCCGCAAGGTTCAGATTATCTGCGACATGATTCGCGGCAAGGACACCAAGACCGCAATGGCATATATGCAGAACACCCCCAAGATGGGCTGCGAATATATGATCAAGCTCCTCAAGAGCGCATGCGCAAACGCAGAGAACAACTTTGAAATGGATCCTGAGAAGCTCTATGTTGAGACCGCATACGCAACCGGCGGCCCCACCCTCAAGAGAGGCCGTCCCAGAGCACAGGGTCGTATGTACCGTATTAACAAGCGCACCAGCCACATCACCATTTGTGTGGCAGAGAAAGAATAAGGGAGGAGGCAGAATAAATGGGACAGAAAGTTAATCCTCATGGCCTGCGTGTAGGCGTTATCAAGGACTGGGATTCCCGCTGGTACGCACGTGCAGACAAAGTCGGCGATCTTATCGTCGAAGACTACAAGATTCGTGAATATCTGAAGAAGACCCTCTATTCCGCCGGTGTTCCCACCATCGAAATCGAGCGCGATTCCGCAAAGGTCAACATCTTCATTCACTGCTCCAGACCCGGTGTTGTCATCGGCAAGGGCGGCGAAGCAATCGAAAAGCTCCGTCTCGACGTTGAGAAGATGATCGGCAAGCCCGCAAAGATCTCCATCGTTGAGGTCCGCACTCCCGACACCAACGCACAGCTGGTTGCAGAAAACATCGCACAGCAGATCGAGAAGCGTATTTCTCACCGCCGCGCAATGAAGAACGCAATGGGCCGTGCAATGCGCATGGGCGCACGCGGCATCAAGGTCATGTGCTCCGGCCGTCTCGGCGGACGTGAAATCGCAGGCGTTGAGCAGTACCACGACGGTACCATTCCTCTTCAGACCATCCGTGCTGACATTGAATACGGCTTTGCCGAAGCAGCAACCACCTACGGCCGCATCGGTGTAAAGGTCTGGATCTACAAGGGCGAAGTCCTTTCCCAGACCCTTCGCAGCACTCCTCGCGTAATGGATATGAACAAGCCTCAGGGTGACCGCCGCCGCGGTGACCGTCGTCAGGGCGACCGCCGTCAGGGCGGTGAGCGCCGTCAGGGCGGTTACAACCGTCAGGGCCAGGGCCAGCAGAACGGCGAACGCCGTCAGGGCAGCTATGGCCAGCGTCCCGCAGGTCAGGGCTTCAAGCGCCCCGCACCCGCTAAGGAAGGAGGCAACAACTAATGTTAATGCCTAAGAGAGTTAAGTACCGCAGAGTACACCGCGGTCGTATGAAGGGCAAAGCCACCCGCGGCAACTTCGTTGCATACGGTGATTTCGGCCTCCAGGCCACTGAGCCCTGCTGGATTACCAGCAACCAGATCGAAGCAGCCCGTATCGCCATGACCCGTTACACCAAGCGTGGCGGTCAGGTCTGGATCAAGATCTTCCCCGATAAGCCCGTTACTGCAAAGCCCGCAGAAACCCGTATGGGTTCCGGTAAAGGCTCCCCTGAGTACTGGGTTGCAGTAGTTAAGCCCGGCAGAGTGATGTTTGAGATCGCAGGCGTACCCGAAGAGGTCGCACGCGAAGCTCTTCGCCTCGCAAGCCACAAGCTGCCCTGCAAGACCAAGGTCATTGCCAAGGCCGCTGAGTCTGAGAACGGTGGTGAATAAGATGAAGGCAAATGAAATACGTTCCATGTCCGTAGAGGACCTCAATGCAAAGCTCGAAGAGCTCAAGAAAGACCTGTTCATGCTCCGTATGCAGCATGCCACTAATCATCTTGAGAACCCCACCAAGATTTCCGCTGTACGTCGTGACATTGCCCGAGTCAAGACCGTTATCCGCGAGAAAGAACTCGAGCAGTGAGGAGGTAAGTCAGAATGAATGAAAGAACAACTTCCCGTAAGATGCGCGTAGGCAAGGTAGTATCCGACAAGATGGATAAGACCGTAGTCGTCATCGTAGAAGATCGCGTCGCACACAAGACCTATAAGAAGATCATCGGCAGAACCTACCGTCTGAAGGCACATGACGAAAACAACGAATGTGGCATCGGCGATATCGTTCGCGTGATGGAGACCCGCCCTCTGTCCAAGGATAAGAGATGGCGTGTTGTCGAAATCGTAGAAAAGGCAAAGTAAGGAGGCAGCATAATGATACAGCAGGAAACTTATCTGAAGGTTGCCGACAATACCGGCGCCAAAGAAATCAAGTGCATCCGCGTCCTTGGCGGTTCCAAGCGCAGATACGCAACCATCGGCGACGTCATCGTCGCATCCGTCCGCAAGGCAGCTCCCGGCGGTTCCGTTAAGAAGGGCGACGTTGTCAAGGCAGTTGTCGTTCGCACCGCAAAGCCCGTACGCCGCGCAGACGGCACTTATGTTCGTTTCGACGAGAACGCAGCAGTTCTTATCAACGGTACCGATAAGAACCCCCGCGGCACTCGTATCTTTGGACCCGTTGCTCGTGAGCTCCGCGACAAGGAATACATGAAGATCCTGTCCCTGGCTCCCGAAGTGATTTAATGGAGGGCACAGAGAATGAAAATTAAGACTAACGACAAAGTTATTGTTATTTCCGGTAAGGACAAGGGCAAGACCGGTAAGGTTATGTCCGCAGACCCCAAGGGCATGAAGGTCATCGTTGAGGGCGTCAACGTCGCAACCAAGCACCAGAAGCCTCGCAAGCAGGGCCAGGACGGCGGCATCATCAAGGTTGAAACCCCCATCTACGTCAGCAAGGTACAGCTTTACTGCGACAAGTGCGGCAAGGGCGTACGCGCAGGCTACAAGTTTGTTGACGGCAAGAAGGTCCGCATCTGCCGCAAGTGCGGTGCAGAAATCTGAGAAAGGAGTAAACTACAATGACAAGAATGAAGAAAAAGTACGTTGAGGAAGTTGCTCCTGCTCTCATGGAGAAGTTCCAGTACAAGTCCGTGATGCAGATCCCCAAGATCGACAAGATCGTTGTCTCCGTCGGCTGCGGCGACTGCAAGGATAACGCAAAGGCTCTTGATAACGTAATCAAGGAGATCTCCGCAATCACCGGTCAGCACGCTGTTGCAACTGTCGCACGCAAGTCCGTCGCTAACTTCAAGCTCCGTGAGGGCAT
>JAZRZJ010000011.1:0-15762 GCA_045601285.1 Oscillospiraceae bacterium | reverse complement strand
CAGAGCAAGCACAAAATTGCCTGCGCAATGGATAAGGTCAAAGGGAATGCCGCTTACCCACCAGGCGAAAGCACCCTTTCCGCCGAGAATGAAAATCTGGGGAACGGCACAGAGTGCGCCGAAGAAAAGACCGTGAAGTCCCGAAATAACGGCCCAGAAAAGCGGAGCCGTGTTTGCCCTGAAAATAAGGGTGACGATAACAAGCAGCGGCCATGCGACGATGTAGCCGAACCACCAGGGCGCAAAACCGAACATGAGGCCCTCAAGGAGAATGAACACCCCCACTGAGTACATGGCTTTCAGACCGAACATAAAGGTGGTGAGAATAATCAGCAGCGCCACCGTGTGAATATTCGGAAGTGACGCCATTACAACCTGAGAGGCGAACATCAGCGCGGCCATAATTGCAAGAAGGGCAATTTCCTTTACAGTAGGCTCAGAACTCATCATAGCCGGTTTTAAGTACTATCTGAAAGCTGTCGCCGTCGTTTATGACCGTGCCGTCAACGCTGTCCATAAGCATATTTCCTTCGCCGTCACAGACGCACCACCACTCCTCAGCCGAGGCATCGGCGGCTTCGCCCTCAACGGAGGTAATGAAAAGACCGAACTCACCCTCATCGCCCTCTATGAGCTTTTCCTGCTCAAGAGCGCCCCGCAGGTTTCCCTCATTTGTGCCGATAACGAAGCTCTTCTGACTGCCGTCGCCGTGAATAACGGTGACGGTAATTTCCTTGTCAAAGCTGTTTGATTCTTCGTGAGGGGCGAAAAAGTGCCAGACAAGCACAAGCGCCGCAATGAGAAGAACAAGAACAATGACCGCGATAACTGTTTTCCTTTTTTCCATAAAAAATACTCTCCTTTACTGAATGTGGTCGGAAGTCCACACAAAGCCAAGAAGAGTTCTATCAGGGCAGAATAAAAGTCAACCAGGGTCCGTAGTTTACTTTGTGCGGCACGCTGAGCAGGCATTCTGACTTATTGCAAAAGCAAATCACAGTGACGGCCTCGCGGAAGATTTTCACTTCCATTTCCCTGAACAGCCCGATATATGCCAAAATTATAAAATATAATTGCCCTTTCGTCAAGCAGATGGTAAAATCAAAGCGGTGATATTATGAACATTAAACTTGTGGCACTTGACCTTGACGACACAACGCTGAGCTCCGACTCCACGCTGGCGGAGGAGACCTGCGCCGCACTCATTGAAACCGCAAAAGAGGGCATTGAGATTGTGGTCGCCTCGGGCAGAGCCTTTACCTCGCTTCCGAAAAGAATACTTGAAATCGAGGGTGTGAATTATGCCATAACCTCCAACGGCTCGGCAGTTGAAATGGCAAAGACGGGTGAGCGCATTTATTCCCGAACCATTCCCGAAAAGGTGGCACAGGCAATTCTTGATGCGTTTCCCAATGCCATGTTTGAGTGCTTCATCGAGGGTCAGCCCTACTGCCTCAAGGAGTACATGGAAAACCCCTTAAAATATGGCTGCAGCCCTGCCTATATAGGCTATGTGCAGACAACACGCAAGCCTGTTGCGGATATGCGCACATTCATCGAGGAGAATATAAACCGCCTTGACAGCATAGACATTATCTGCCCTACGCCTGATGTAAAGGCAGAAACCTATGCAAAGGGCAGACTGATAGAGGGCGCTTATGTCACAAGCAGCTCGCCGCGCCTTGTGGAGTTTGCCGCCGCCGATGCAGGCAAGGGCAAGGCTCTGCGCTGGCTGTGCGGAAAGCTGGGTACAGCACCGGAAAATGTCGCCGCCTTCGGCAACGGCGATAACGATGCGGATATGCTCCTCTTTGCCGGCCTGGGCGTTTCGGTGCAAAACGGCACGGAGTACTGCCGCGAAAGTGCCGATTACATCTGCGAAACAAACGACGATTTCGGCGTTGCGAAAACCCTGTATAAAATCATAGGCGGCAAAATATAACCGCGCACAGTAGGGAACGGTCTTGACCGTTCCGAACCTCCCGCATCGCAGCACAGTAGGGAACGGTCTTGACCGTTCCGAAACCCCCACACCACAGCACAGTAGGGAACAGGCTTGCCTGTTCCGCCCATGAAAGCTAAGCCCCGCCTGTCATTCTGAGGAGCCTGCGACGAAGAATCCCCAACGAACAGGGAGATTCTTCGCTTCGCTCAGAATGACAGCTATGGGGATGCTGTGCGTTCGGAACGGTCAAGACCATTCCGCATATAACAAAATCCCCCGTCATGTGACGGGGGACTTTTGCTGATCTTACTTGTTCCTCTCTTTATAAAGCTTTGCAGCCTTTGCCATGGGAATGAGGCAAAGTGCGCTGACGATTGCGGCGGCAATGAACAGCTCGTTGACGGGGAGATAGCCCTCGGCAATCTGAGTGATGTCATAGCCCATGGAGCCTGCCTTGTCAGCGGTGACGAAGATGAGACTGCCGTTTTCAACCACCTGATAAACCTTGTCGCCGAAGGCGCGGCAGATGGGGTCGGCAAGCAGAGGACCAGCAACCATGGGGAAGAAAACGAAGAACATGATGCGGATACCCTCAAACTGACCGCGGTGCTCCTCGGGGTAGAGGCGCTTCATCCAGACGGTCATGGCCTGCATGAACACAACGTAGCCCATGCCAACCATGATGATGCCGATGAAGCAGGGCCAGTTCTTCGCAATGTTGAGGGCGTTTTCCGTGTCAAAGGAGGCGGCGTTATTTCCCACGAAGAAGAAAATGTAAATACAGCCGACAATGCTGAGAAGCACGGCAAACAGCGCAACGGAGGGAACCTTTTTGTTGTTGATAATCTTGATGAAGGGAAGTGACAGCACCATTGCGAGAATAAGGGGAATGCCGAGAATAAGGCTGGGGTCAGTAAAGCCGAGAGTGTAGTTCATCCAGTTCATGATGTGGATGAAGTAGCAGTTGTAACCGATGAAGAAAACGCAGAGGGTGAGGAAAACAAGGGCAAGCTCCTTGTTGGAAACGAAGCGCTTAAAGTTAAAGGTGGAGCCGAACTGCTTCCAGAAGGAGCCCTCTTTAACGGGCTTGAGCGTGGGCGCGTCCTTGAGCAGAAATGCGCAGGCGATGCCGATGATAATGGTGAGAACGCCCACAATGGAGAAGAATACGATGTAGCCAAGCTGGGGATTTTCCGCAGTGGCGAAGCCCGAAACGAACATACCGCCCACGAGAGTACCCACGAGAGTGCCGATTACGGGGAGCGTTGCAGCAACGGTGCCAATCTGACCGCTGTTGGAATCGTCCATCATGTCCGCATACCAGGCGTTGTAGCCCGCATCGTTTGCCATGGAGCCGAAGAAGCTCATGATAGTGTCGGCGGCGACGATGGTAACGCCGATAAGCATTACGTCATTGTAAATTGCGCTTCTGAGGTAGTGGGTAAGTCCGAAGGCAATGGTGAAGATGCCCCAAAGGATCGAGCCCCACACGATGAGCTTTTTGCGTGAGCCCATGCGGTCGGACATTGTTCCGAAAAACAGCGCCGAAAAGGTAGTTGCAGTGGCGGAGCATATTGTCATTGCGGTGACAACGCCGAGCTGTGCGCCGAAGTCGGAGTAAAGGAAGTTTGCAAACCAGTTGTTTTCGATTACCCATGCGATCTGTGCGGTGAAGCCGATAAGGAGAAGCAGGGTCCAGTTAAGACCGCCTATGCCTTTTTTCTCTTTAACCATCAGTGTTTCCTCCGATATTTGTCAATGAAGCTATAAACAAGCTCCTTGTATTTTTCCGTTTCAAGCATATATGATGCTGCGTGACCGCCGCCCTGAACAATCATGCTTTCCTCGCAGCGTTCGGCAATGCTCTGCGCCATGTCCGTGGGAATAAACTTATCCTCCGTGCCGCAGATATAGGCGCAGGGAACTGCGGACTCATTCAGCGCATAGCGCACGTCGAAGGTGTGAAAATCATATTTTGCCACGAGCATATTCGCCAGCTCAAAGGCCGCGATAAAGGGGAAGCGGGGCAGATGATACATTCTGCCGATGAGGTGGCAGAAAACATCGTGGGGGCAGGTGAAGCCGCAGTCTGCGATAATGCCGCTGACCTCGCCGTTGTGGAAAAGGTCGGCGGAGTTCATCACCGAGGTGGCGCCCATGCTTACGCCGTGGAGGAAAATATCGTTTCCCGGGAAAATTTCCTCCGCTTTTTGAACCCAGTGCCGCACATCAGCTGCATCAAGAACGCCGAAGCCTATGTATTTGCCCTCGCTTTCGCCGTGGGCGCGCATGTGCGGAAACAGCAGGGAATAGCCCTTTTCAATGTACATCTCCGAAATGGCACAGAAGTCAAAAACGGGTGCAGATTTGTAGCCGTGGCAGCATATAACGGTAATGTCCTCCGTGCCTCTGAGAAGCTTGCCGGTGAGCTTAAGTCCGTCATGCGTTTCGATGAAAACGTCCTCCGTGGGAAGAGCGTTGAACCTCTTGAATTTTGTCGCGTTGTAGGCGAGCAGCTCCGCACCCGTAGGCTCAAGCAGGGGAGAAAGAAAATTTCCGTCTGTACTGGGTCTGGGCTTATCCCTTTTAATGAGAATGCCCACGAAAACAAAGCCCACGGCAATAACCGCAATGACCAGTATTCCGATAACAATAAGCGCGATTTTCACAAAATCACCTCAAGCATCAATTTAACACAGAATAAGCAAAAAGAAAATAGCAAAACTTGATTGAAGCGCAATAATCCTATATAATATTTATAACTTAAACTGAGGATAAGCGAATGAAAAAACTTGTACTCGGTGTGCTTGCCCATGTGGACGCGGGCAAGACCACCTTATCCGAGGCTTTGCTGTATGCCTGCGGAAGTATCCGCAAGCTCGGCAGAGTTGACCACCGCGACACCGCCCTTGACACCCACGAGCTTGAGCGTCAGAGGGGAATAACCATATTTTCAAAGCAGGCGCAGCTCCGCACCGAGAAAATGGAGTTGAGCCTCCTTGACACGCCGGGACACGTGGACTTCGCCGCGGAAACCGAGCGCACATTGCAGGTGCTGGACTACGCCCTGCTTGTGATTTCGGGCACCGACGGCGTGCAGGCCCACACGGAAACTCTGTGGCGTCTGCTGCAAAAGCATAAGGTTCCGACCTTTGTGTTTGTGACAAAGATGGACATAGTGTCCTGCGATAAAGAGGCTGTCCTTGCAGATATAAAAACGCGGCTTGACGGGCGCTGCGCGGAGCTTTCCGACACGGAAAGCATCGCCATGTGCGATGATGCGGTGCTGGAGCATTATATGGAAAGCGGAGCTGTTTCCGATGAGGATATAACACGGCTTATCCGCGAAAGAAAGCTTTTCCCCGTGCTCTTCGGCTCGGGGCTTAGGCTTGAGGGCGTGGACAGTCTTATTGAGTGCCTTGAAAACTACACAGCCGTGCCCGAATACCCGGAGGTCTTCGGAGCAAAAGTTTATAAAATGATGCGGGACAATCAGGGTAAGCGCCTGACCTGCATGAAGATAACGGGCGGAAGTCTGAAAATCAAAAACGCTGTCAGATACCTCAATAAAGCGGGAAAGCCCGTGGAGGAAAAAATAAACGGCATCAGAATATATTCGGGTGCGAAGTTTGAAAGCGCCGAGGAGGTCACGGCAGGCACTGTCTGCGCCGTGCAGGGACTTTCGGAAACCTATATCGGTCAGGGTCTCGGCTTTGAGGAAAACGGCTACAGCCCCGAGCTTGAGCCCGTGCTTGCCTACCGCGTCAATCTGCCGAAGGGCAGCGACCCGCGCACAGCCCTTCAGAAGCTCCGCGTGCTTGAGGACGAGGATCCGCTTCTGCGCCTTGTGTGGAACGAACAGCTTCGGGAAATCCGTGTTCAGCTCATGGGCGAGGTGCAGACGGAGATACTCACGGACATCATCAGAGAGCGCTTTGACATGGACGTAAGCATCGACCACGGCGGCATTATGTACCGCGAAACGATCGGAGCAGCCGTGGAGGGCGTGGGCCATTTTGAGCCTCTGCGCCACTATGCCGAGGTGCATCTTGCCCTTGAGCCGCTGGAGAGGGGAGCGGGTCTTGTGTTCTGTTCCGACTGCCCCGAGGACGAGCTTGACCGCAGCTGGCAAAATCTCATTCTGACGCATCTTTATGAGAAAAAGCATCTGGGCGTGCTCACGGGCTCGCCGATTACGGATATGAAAATAACGCTCATTGCGGGCAGAGCGCACCCCAAGCACACAGAGGGCGGAGATTTTCGTCAGGCGGTTTACAGAGGCGTGCGGCAGGGACTCATGAAGGCGGAGAGCGTGCTTCTTGAGCCCTGGTATTCCTTCCGAATAGAAGTTCCGCCGGAGCTCATAGGACGCGTCATAAGCGATGTCCGCGCCATGAGCGGAAGCTTCGATACGGAAACCGACGCAAAGGGAAATTCCCTTGTGTCCGGTCTTGCGCCCGTTTCGGAGCTGAACGGCTATGCCTCGCTTCTTATGGGCTATTCCCACGGCAAAGGCAGAATTTCCTGCCGTCTTGACGGCTACTATCCCTGTCACAACGCGGAAAAGGTCATTGCTGAGCTTGCCTATAATCCCGAAGCCGACCTTGAAAACACCCCCGACTCCGTCTTCTGCTCCCACGGTGCAGGAGTGAATATAAAGTGGAGCGAGGTCGAAAGCTATATGCACATGGACACGGGCTTCGGCAAAGAAAAGGAAGCCGCACCCGTTTACCGCCCGCGAAACTTCAGTATTGACGATAAAGAGCTTGAAGCCATAATGGAGCGGGAATTCGGTCCCATACGCAGACGGGAATACTCAAAGCCCGCAAGTGTTCAGAACGGGGATTACTTTATCGCACCGGCAAAGCGGGAATATCTCATAATTGACGGCTACAATGTCATTTTCGGCTGGGACGATTTAAAGGAAACGGCAAAGCGCAGTCTTGACGATGCGAGAGAAAAGCTTCTTGATATGCTGCGGAGCTACCGGGGCTTCAGGGACTGCGAGCTTGTGCTTGTTTTTGACGGCTACAAGGTGCAGGGCAACACGGGCGAAAAGTTCGACAGCGGCAGGGTACACGTTGTCTATACAAAGGAAAACGAAACGGGCGATATGTACATCGAAAAGCTTGTAGGCGACATCGGCAAAAACTATGCCGTGCGCGTTGTGTCAAACGACTCCCTCATTCGACTTTCCGCTCTGCGCAGCGGTGTTCTGCGTATGTCAAGCGGCGAATTTGTAAACGAACTCAAATATACTCTGGAACAGATATCGGAATATACAGATGGAAAACGATGAACTGATAAAACGTGCGGAGGACTTGCGGGCAAGATGCGAAAGGCAGTCTGCCGTCACCCATACGAATTTTCTCACACCGGCGGAGCAGTATGAGCTTCTGCAGTGGGCAAAATACACTCCCGACTGCAATATGCTGCTGTTCGGAGGTCATGAGGAGTGCGAGCGCAAGGTGGCATTCTTCCTGCCCTTTTATGCGGAAAAGGAGGAAATCACTACCTCGGATAACATAGTAGTCCTGCGGGCAAAAGCGGGCTTCGGCGAGCCGGCACATCGGGATTACATGGGCGCGATCCTCGGTCTCGGTATAAAGCGTGAATGGCTGGGCGATATATGGGTAAAGGGCGACACGGCGGAAATTTTCTGCCTGCCCTCCGTGGAGCGTCATCTGCTGGACAGCCTCGACAAAGTGGGGCGCTACGGCGTGAAGATGAGCAAAATCTCCCTTTCAGAACTCACGGCACCCGAACGCAAGGTGAAGCACGTGAGCTTTTCGGTAAAATCCCTGCGCTTTGATGCGGTGGCTGCGGGAATGTTTGGTCTCTCCCGCACAAGCGCCGCGGGCTATATCTCCGCAGGAGATGCCAGCCTCAACTATTCCCAGTGCATGAAAACCGATGCACCGGTGCATGAGGGCGATGTTATTTCCCTGCGAGGCTGCGGAAAGGGTATTGTGGGCGCCGAGGGCGGACGGAGCAGAAAAGACCGCATCTTCGTTAATGCGGAAATATATAAATGAAATACACCCTGCACATTGGTTGCAGGGTGTATTTTTCGTATTTTATACTAATTTCTAATAGAAAGTAGGCAAAGATTTACGAGGATTATTTTCGTCAGGCAAGGCGAAGCCCGCAGAGAATACTTTGTGTATTTCCAAGGGCTTCAACGACGCATGGCGGAAATAAGACCGTAAAGATTGTCTTGTTTTTATTAGATATTAGTATTATTATTCCTCGAGGCTCTTGAGGAAGAGAGTGTTCTCCGCATCGGAGGGGATAAGGAAGCCGTTTCTGGGAGAAACGGAGAAGTCCTCGACTGCGGGACCGTCCATGAGGCAGCTGCGCTTGAACTGCTGGCTGAAGAAGCGCTTGCAGTAGCTTGTGAGCCACTTCACAAGCTCCTCATCGCTGAACTCATCGCTCCAGGTGAGCTTTGCAAGACGCAGAGTCTTTGCGGGGGAGAAGCCGCAGATTGCAATCTTATGGGTGAAGAAGTCCTGCAAGGAGTAGGAGCCTACGTTTTCCTCGCTCTTCTGCTCGATCTCATCGTTGGTGATGGGCAGAAGCTCGGGAGTTACGGGGCAGTCCAGAACGTCCCACAGAGCATCGGCAAGCACCTTGTCCTCGGTGTGCTGTGCGATGTAGCGGACACCTGCGCGCACCTGAGTTTTGGTGAGACCCATGTTCACATCGTACATGGAGGTATGGTCGCCGTTGTAGGTACACCAGCCGTCCACGAACTCGGAAAGGTCCTCGGTGCCGACGTCAAGACCGTTTACCTTGTTGGCAATGTCCATGAGTACCTGAGTGCGCTCACGTGCCTGTGCGTTCTCGAATGCGATGGAGTAATCGTCATGGGCGTGACCGATGTCGTCAAAGTGCTTATATACGCTCTCGCCGATGTCGATAACGCGAACCTCTGCGCCGATCTGCTCCGCAACAATGATTGCGTTAGACTTGGTGCGGCTGGAGGTGCCGAAGCATGGGAGAGTGCAGGCAACAACGTTTGTTGAAGGAAGTCCCATCTTCTTCATTGCCATGGCGCAGATCATAACGCAGAGAGTGCTGTCAACACCTCCGGAGATGCCCACAACGCAGTGGTCAAGACCTGCGTAGGTCATGCGCTTTACAAGGGCGGAAACCTGAATGTCGATCATGCGGCGGCAGTACTTGCCCATGTCCTTCTCGAACTCGGGGAGATGGGGCAGCTTGCGGTAAGTGCGGGTGAGCACGGTGTCGCAGAGCTCACCACCCCAGGAGATATCCCAGAAGCCGCCTTTTCCGTTATAGTCCTTTGCTCTGAACTGACCGCTCTTGCGGCGCAGGTTGCAGAGATACTCAACGTCGATTTCGGAGATGACCATGCAGTCCTCTTTTTCGTCGGAGGCAAGAATTGCACCGTTTTCGGCAATGACGCACAGACCGCTGAAAACATTGTCCGTGGAGCTTTCACCCTTACCGGGAGCCGCCATGACGAAGCCCGCCATGAGGTTCTTGGAACGGAACTTGAGACTCTGCATAGCATCGTCGGTGCTGGAAACCGTGGCAGGGAAGGACGCAAGAGAGGCAACAACGGTGGCGCCGTTCATAACTGCGTTATTTACGGGAGCGCAGATAGCCTTTGCGTCGTTGCCCAGCTCAACGGCAACGCGGAGCTCGGGCAGACTGCGGTGCCTGAACACCATATTGCTTGCCAGAGGGCCGAGGCCGCTCAGACCTTCGATGCCGGCGTCAAAATCACAGCAGGAGCCGCTGACAAAATCGGTGCCGCTGACCTCGGTGCGAGGCACCATTCCGAGAAGCTCACCGCCGTATATAACTGCGGCAACGCTGTAAAGAGCCATGCCGTCGGCGGCATAGGGCAGACCTACGATTGCCATGACGTCCGTGCCCTCGGTGGCCTTTACGACCTTTGCAAGTGCCTTTTCAGCACCCTTTAATATCGTTCTGTGCTGGAAAAGATCATAGCAGGAGCAGCCCGTGAGGGTCAGCTCGGGGAATACGATGAGCTTAACGCCCTTTTCATTTGCGCTTTTGATGCAGTCAATAACCTTGTCTGCATTGTAGTCGGTGTCTGCGACCTTTATCATGGGGGAAGCAGCGGCTACCTTGATAAATCCGTCTTTCATTATTTAGTCACCTTTTCAAAAATAAATAGTTCTTTGTCGTAGTAATATGTGATTCCGTTTACGACATCGGGAAAGCTTTCCTCCTGAATGCTGAGCCTGACCTGACTGCCCTCAAGCTCACAGCCGGCAACGCCGTCAACAAGCGGAATGAAATTTTCCTCAAGCTCGGTTTTCAGCTCGTCAATATGCTGAGCGTAGTAATCCGAATCGTGAGGTGCCTCATAGCCCTCAACGGAATGGGCGGCGGGCTTGAAGCATATTATTAAAAATCCAACGGTTATGAGCAGGAATATGACACAGCCCACGGGACCGATTTTTTTAACGAAATCCTGACCTGTCATAACTCAGAACTGAACGCGCTCTTCGATATAAGCCTTGACCTCGGAGATGGGGATACGAACCTGCTCCATGCTGTCGCGCTCACGAATGGTTACGCAGTTGTCGGCAACGTCGGTATCGGTGCCGACGGTGTTGAAGTCAAAGGTGATGCAGAAGGGAGTGCCGATTTCGTCTTCACGGCGGTAACGCTTGCCGATGGAGCCGGTTTCGTCGTAGTCAACCATGAAGTACTTGGAAAGCTCTTTATAAAGCTCCATTGCGGGACCGGTGAGAATTTCCTTCTTGGAAAGGGGCAGGATCGCGCACTTGAAGGGAGCAAGAGCGGGGTGCAGATGCAGAACGGTGCGTACATCGTCATTGCCCTTCTTGTCCTGCCCCACGACCTCCTCATCGTAGGCTTCGCAGAGGAAGGCCAGAGCAACACGGTCACATCCCAGAGAGGGCTCGATAACGTAGGGGATATAGTGCTCGTTAGTCTCCTGGTCGAAGTAGGTCAGATCCTTGCCGGAGGCCTCCTGATGACGACCCAGGTCGTAATCGGTGCGGTCTGCAATGCCCCAGAGCTCACCCCAGTCGGTGAACGGGAAGGCATATTCAATATCGGTGGTTGCGCGGGAGTAGAAGGCAAGCTCTGCGGGCTCGTGGTCACGCAGACGGAGGTTTTCCTCCTTGATGCCGAGAGAAAGCAGCCAGTTTTTGCAGTAGTCCTTCCAGTAGGCAAACCACTCAAGGTCGGTGCCGGGCTTGCAGAAAAATTCGCATTCCATCTGCTCAAATTCACGGGTACGGAAGGTGAAGTTGCCCGGGGTGATCTCGTTGCGGAAGGCCTTGCCCACCTGGCAAACGCCGAAGGGCAGCTTTTTGCGGGTGGTGCGTGCGATATTTCCAAAGTTCACGAAAATGCCCTGGGCGGTTTCGGGACGGAGATAGCAGGTGGAGCTTGAGTCCTCGGTTACGCCGATGGCAGTCTTGAACATGAGGTTGAACTTGCGGATAGGGGTGAAATCATGCTTGCCGCAAACGGGACAGAGAATATCGTCATGGGAGGCGATGAACTCGTCCATTTCGTCAAAGCTCATGGCATCGACGTTGACTTCACCGTGAACCTCGCCGATGAGCTTGTCTGCGCGGTGGCGTGCCTTGCAGGCCTTGCAGTCCAGCAGAGGATCGGAGAAGCTGGAAACGTGACCGGTGGTGACCCAAGTCTGAGGATTCATAATGATGGCGGCGTCAAGACCCACGTTGTAGGGGCTTTCCTGCACGAACTTCTTGAGCCATGCCTTCTTGACGTTGTTTTTGAACTCAACACCCAGAGGGCCGTAGTCCCAGGAGTTTGCCAGTCCGCCGTAGATTTCGCTGCCTGCGTACACAAAGCCGCGGTTTTTGCACAGGGCAACGATTTTGTCCATTGTTTTGTCTGCTTTGTTCATAATAATTACTTCCTTTCCCACTACTGGCGTGTAGTGGAGATATATTTTCTGCCGATATACGACAACTATATTAATATATCATGTAATAAAGCTTTTTACAACAAAGGTTAAATATTAAACAGCCCCTGCGGATTACTTGACAGCAGGGGCAGATTGGTATAATTTAATTCTGCAAACATAAGACGGGAGAAACACATGGATTTTCTGGATTTGTTCTTAATTGCCGTGGCGCTGAGCATGGATGCCTTTGCGGTTTCAATCTGCAAGGGACTTTCCGTAAGCAGACTTCAGGCAAAGCACAGCCTTATAGCAGGCGCCTACTTCGGCGGATTTCAGGCGCTTATGCCCGTAATCGGATTTCTGCTGGGCTTCAAATTTGAAAAATTCATAGTCAGCGTTGACCATTGGATCGCCTTCGTTCTTCTCGGCGTAATCGGCGCAAACATGATAAAGGAGGCGCTGAGCGGTGACGATGACGAGGTTGACAGCTCCTTCGGCTTCAAAGCCATGCTGCCCATGGCGGTTGCCACAAGCATTGATGCGCTTGCCGTGGGAATTACCTTCGCTTTCCTCAACGTGAACATCTTCACCGCCGCACTGCTCATCGGTGTAACCACCTTCGTCCTTTCCGCAATCGGCGTTGTGGTGGGCAATGTTTTCGGAATGAAGTACAAGGCAAAGGCTGAGCTCCTCGGCGGCGTTGTGCTTATTCTCATCGGCCTCAAGATACTGCTTGAACATCTGGAGATACTGAGCTTTTAATGGGTAAGAAATTAAAAAACTACCTGCCTCTTGTAATCATGCTCGGGGTTGCCGCCGTGGTGCTGATCCTGCTTGTTACGGGAAGGCTTGATGTGCAAAAAACAATAACAGCCGTGCGGGACAATAAGCTTGTTGCCCTGCTTGTGATAATTGCGCTGTATCTGCTCAAGGGCTTTTCCGTCGGCGTGCCCTATGCCGCAATCGCAATCGGTGCGGCGCTTGTATTCGGCATCGGCCCCGCAATACTTATAAACGCTGCAGGCACCGTGCTGTGCATGACAGCCTCATATCTGGTGGGACGTTACTCAAAGGGCATAAGCTTTGAGGGCATCATGGAGAGAAATCCGAAGCTTGCGCCCTATTTCCGCAACGCAGGCGAAAACTTCTTTACGCTTTCCTTCATCACCCATGCGCTGCACCTTCAGTCTGAGGTGCAGGGCGTGCTCTACGGGCTCATGCGTGCGCCCTACGGAGTGTATATTTCGGGCACCATGCTGGCCATGATTCCCCAGTTTCTGTGCTACACCGTAATCGGAAACAAGCTGGACTTTACCGAGCCGCTTGTGTGGGTTTTCGTTGCGGCGGAGCTTGCGCTCATCACAACGGGCATCATCATGGCGAAAAAAAGAATATTTACAAAAAAACCTGATTGCTGAGCAATCAGGTTTTTCTTATACAAGCATTGTAGCGTCAAATACAATATCGGTTGAGCCCATGCTGATTACATCGCCGGAGAAAATGCGCTCCATGCGGAGAACGGGCTGACCGTTTATGAAGGTGCCGTTTGTGGAGCCCAGATCCGTGATGTAGTAGTGGCCGTCAATAAGCTGTATCTTAAAGTGCATTCGTGAGACCTTGTCAACGGGATACACAAAGTCGCAGTCAGAGCTTCTGCCGAAGGTCCAGACGGTTTTTCCGCTTGCGGGGATAACGTCCTGAATGTTTATGGTACCCTCACCGCTCTCGTGAAGGCGGTTAAAAATATCCTTGAAATTTATAGCCATAAGCTCACACCTTTTCAGAATCTTTTTTTGCACCAATCTTTGCGAAGAACGGGAAGGTCATGGGCCAGATTGCGCCGCCGACGAAGACAACGAGGAAGTAGCGTACCGCGGAGGCAATCTCGCTGCCGTTAAAGAGCGCAAGCAGGGGAGCCTTGAGAACGACTCTGATACCCAGGAGAAGACCGAGACCCAGCACAACCTTAAGTACGTTGCCGAGGAAGGTAGCCTTTGTTTCAAATCGAACATATTTCTTTTCAATAAAGAAAGCGAGAAGAAGAGCAACACCCGAGCCCAGAATGGTGAAGGCATTTTTGGTGCCGTGAACGAGATTTTCATCCGGGTCGGTGTAGACTTCCGAGGGGAAATTGTAGCAGAGGCAGAAAATGAGGTAGGCAACTGCAGAGAGAATAAGCACGATGATTACCCAGGGGGTAAATTTGTCGGCACGCTCATCGGTTTTGAACATGGGGTACATGAGGAAAACCAGCAGAAGTGCGCCGCCTGCGCCCACGCCAACGTCAAGGGGAGTATGTACGCCCAGATACATTCTCGAGAATGGAACAAGGAGCATGAGCACTATGCACAGTGCGCGAAGCCACTTCTGCTTATTGCTGACGGCGACGACACCGAGAATTCCCGCAATGCTCTGAGAGTGTCCCGAGGGGAAGGAATAACCCGTGGCACCTGCACGGGCGGATTCAACGATGGTGAAGTTCGGGTCAAGCACCCAGGGACGCGGAATGCGGAACCACAGCTTCATAAACTGGTTTCCCAGCGTTCCGAGAAAGCCGACGGTAAGAAGAAAATAGCCCTGACGCTTGCTGACGCACCAGAATATAATGATGCCGATTGCAATAAAAACTGTTTCGTTGCCCAGCTCGGTGATAGCTGACATTACACTGTCCAGCCAGGGCATACGTATGCTTTCAAGCAGTCTTAAAAAGTCCATAGCCGCCTCCGGAATATTTGATAAATCCAATATAACACATACTTACAAAAAATGAAACACATTTGCTTGCAGATTTCAAGCTGTCAAGTTATACTTAAAGCAGAAAAAATACGGAGGAAGCCATGTATACTGTAAAATTCATAAAGCTTAATGACGATGCGCAGGCACCGAAACGTGCTCACGAGGACGATGCGTGCTTTGACCTTTACTCCTGCGAGGATTATCTGCTGAAGGCCCATGCCTACGGTGCAGTGGGTACGGGAATAAGCATTGCGCTTCCCAAAGGAACCGAGGGACAGGTGCGTCCCCGCAGCGGACTTGCCGCAAAAAACGGAGTAACCGTTCTGAATGCTCCCGGAACAGTTGATGCTGGCTATCGCGGTGAGGTCAAGGTCATTCTTATAAACCACGGCGGTGCCGATTTTCAGATTACAAAGGGCATGCGCATAGCTCAGCTCACGGTAAAGCCCGTTTTCGATACCGAATTTGTTGAAGCCGAATCTCTTGACGAAACCGAACGCGGTGAGGGAGGCTTCGGCTCCTCCGGACTTAAATAAATTGCAATTCCCCCAAAACCATCGTTTCGGGGGAATTTTTATGAGAATAATCAGAATTTGTATGTTTTCAAATTGCTGCCGTTGTTGAAAACAACTGCTTTTTGTGCTACTATATTAACATCTTTAAACGGATAATTTTTTAAGATTGGTGGGACACAATGAAAGACCTGAAATATATCCACTATTTTGAGCAGCTTCTTGAATCGGCAAACAATGAGCTTGTTCAGAAGGCAAAGGCCGATGGCAAGGTGGCGGTGGGATATTCCTGCTACTACATTCCCGAAGCTCTTTTTAACTGCGGCAACGCCTTCAGCGTCCGTCTAAGCGCACCCAATACGGGCTCCCTGGATATCAGCCAGTACTACATGACAAGCTTCATCTGCGGCTACGTCCGCGCTCTGTTTGAGCGTGCCTTCGAGGGCGGCTATAACTTCCTCGATTTCTATGCATCCTCCGACACCTGTCAGCAGATGGTGCGCGTTGTGGAAAACTTCCGCGAATTGAAGCTCATCGACAATCCCAAATTCTCTTACGGCATAATCGCCTCACCGCTCAAGCTCTGGGAGCACGGCTTAAAGCTCTATACCGAGCAGATACGCTCACGGTTTTTGAAGCCTCTGAGCGAAGGCTTC
>JAZRZJ010000010.1:0-20724 GCA_045601285.1 Oscillospiraceae bacterium | reverse complement strand
AATGGCAGTTGCAAAGCGCTGCTTCGTTATGGCAAAGAAGGCCGGCGCAACCGACAGCATCACCCTGACCGGTGGCTGCGCAAAGAACGACGGTCTTAAGGACGCAATCGAGCACGTTCTGAAGCTGAAGGTCATCAACCTAAAGACCGACCCCCAGCTCATGGGCGCACTCGGCGCAGCAGAGTATGCTCGCCAGAAGGGTCTCGCCAAGAAGTAATTTCTTGCAATAGCTGAGTAATATTAAAAAGGCATCTCGTAAGAGATGCCTTTTTGTTATCGGGTTTTCCATCAATCACAGCTACTATAGATGAATCACCCAGTCAGCTTTGCTGACAGCAACCTTTAACAAGTGGGCCATGAGAGAAAACGGATTGCCATACTTGTGCGTGCACTGGTTCGCAATAATGGTTGATTTTGCGTTTCTGCAGGGCGCGACATGGGAAATAACGGGCGATTCATGAATCACCTCTACGATGCATCAGAAATTTTTAGAATACTGTCATTCTGAACGTAGTGAAGAATCCTATATTTCCAAGGAGATTCTTCGTCGCTGCGCTCCTCAGAATGACAGATGATTTGAGTAGTTGAGTATAGGCTTGCTTTGCGGGGCTATGTGGGCATCGCACCCTACATTATTATAATATATGCAAAAAACAGCTGAAGCTTTGCTTCAGCTGTTTTTGAAATTGAATTATCAGCCGCCGTGCATGAGTCCGGTCTTTTCCTTGCTTTCGTCGAAGCGCTTGAGGATAGGATCGTAGAGCTTCTTTCCGAAGAAACCGATGAGCAGGAAGAACACAAACATTGCAAGCATTGTAAGCATACATTTTGCATAGATGTGATCGTAGCTGCCGGCAATCGTTTCGCGCATGGCGTTCATAGCGTACTTGAAAGGCATAATGTCGTATACGACCTGGAAGAACTTCGGGAGCATCTGGACGGGGTAGGTGCCGCCGGAGCCTGCAACCTGAATGACCAGCAAAATGATGGAGAGTGCTTCGCCGATATTGCCGAAGGCATATACCAAACCGAAGTTCATCATTGTGAACAGCAGGCTTGCAAGCGCAGCCGATGCCCAGTACATAAATGGATTGTAACACTGTATTCCAATGTAGAACAGGTTGCCGAGAACTGTAATGAGCGCTGTGAACTGCCCGATTGCGAAGAAAATGAAATATCTTCCGAAGAAAGATTCCGTGTCGGTAAGCTTTGGTGCTGCATTCTTCCGCTTGATATGAGTGCTCAGCATGCTGACGGAAAGCAGCGCACTTGCGTATATGGAAAGAATGGTGTAGAAGGGAGCCATGCCGGAGCCGTTGTGCTCAACGGCATATACTCTTACGGTTTCAAGGTTTGCGGGGGAGGAGAGATACTCAACAAGGCCCGCAACATCATTATCCATAAGGTCAAGAACCTTGGTGAAGCTTTCACTGGAACGGAGGTCATTGATATTGGATTGAATATTTGTTACCATGTCCAGCATGTAAGACATAACATCGCTTGTACCGTTGATGCTGTTTGTACAGGCGTTCAGAGCTGTGGTGAACTGCTGGAGAGTCATCTGCTGACCGGATACATCACCCTGCAACTGAGCCATGAGTGCGTCCAGGTTCTTCAGCGAATCCTGAAGAGTGCTCATGGAAGAAATCAAATTGCTGTCCAGAGTAGTCTGCTGCAGAATGTTGTCAAAGGAGATTACACTGTCGTGCAGGTGTTTGTTTATATCGTAGTAGAGGTCATCAAGAATTTCACCTTCAAACAGGGTGATTCCGCCCTCTCCGTAAAGAGATTCCCAGTCAACGTAGGAGCCGCCTGCTCCTGCGGGGTTTCCGTCGACTGCACTGTCAAGACGTTCAATGGTGTTACGGAGCTGCTCGGAACTGGTCCTGATTGCGTCAGCAGCAAAAACAACGTCTTCCTTGCTTGTTGCAAGTCTATCCTGCATATCGGAGATAGTGCTGCGGCTGTTTGCAAGCAGAGATGCAATGTCGGGAAGAAGGTCGCTTGTCATGGTGGTTACCATTGCAGCGGATTTTGTGACCGAAGCCATGGAGTCCATGATTGCCATGTATGTACGAAGGTCGTTTTTGATGTTTTCAAGCTGAGTATCAAGCTCGGTAAGGGTTTCCTCGGCGTTGACACCTGCACCGCTGAACACGGAGGTGAAGGTGGACAGCTTGTCGACTATGGTTGCAACGAAGATGGAGTTGATTTCGTTCTTAATAAGACTCTTTGCGCGGTCGGTAACACGCGATGCAACCGCGTTCATCTTCTGGTTGTCGTAGTAGATGATTTTCGCGTCCTCAAAGCTGCCGTCGGTGAAGCTGAGAAGATTGTCGCTGAAGTTATCGGGAACGATCAGACCTGCGTAGTAATCACCTGCATACAGACCGTCCATAAGAGCCTCAGAGGAATCGGGGAACTGCCAGTCGATCTGGTCATTTCCGTGCAGACGCTCGATTATTACATCGCCTACATTAAAATCTATACCGAGGAATGTTGTGCCCGTATCCTCAGAGCATACCGCAATTTTCAGGTTCTTTGTCGAATCCGGAGTGTAGGGGTCCCAGTTTGACATGATGTTGAACCAGGCATAGAGACAGGGAACAAGCGCGAGGCCGAATACGCATACGACAGCAACAACGCTTCTGCTCAGATGCCTTACATCAGAACGAATTACGGCGAGGATATTTGAAATTGAAGTTTTAAATTTCTGCATTATCTCACATCGCTTCTTTCGAAATCATTAAGCATTAGCTGTCTGCGCTGACTTTTGCTTCAGTTGAGTTATCGGATACTTCGTCAGCCCATTCCGCAAGCTCGCTTGCCATGGAATCTGACCAGGCAATGAACTCTTTGGAAGCTGAATCGTCTGTATCCTCAAGGGTCACAGGCTTTTCAACTGACTCTTCGGCTGCGGTTTTTTCAACCGTTTTCTCCGGAACCGCTGTCTGATTTATAATCTTCCTTATTGAGTAGTCCTGATACTCTGTGACAATCAGCACCGCAGCAATGGCGAACATTGATACAATCCAGAGGACAAGGAATACTGTCTTTGAGCTGTTCGTCATAAAGACGAGAATCAGAAAGATTGTCGGAATGATAAGGAAGCTTTTCAGGGCTGCGCTGGTTTTTCGCACATTCCGCCTATGCATTTCTTCGAAGTTTGCCATAAGCTCGTTATACTTTTTTTCGTAAATGTTCTCGCTCATAACGGAAATCTCCTAAAGCATAAGTGAAGTTACATCATTTCGGTTTCTTCAAGCTGTTCGTCCATGTAGTGATTGATGCCCTTGAGAGAACGTCTAAGTACAAGACCGATAAGCAGGCCTGCCGCGAAGAATATCATCAGCTTGAGCAGATGAATAAGGTAGACATTCTGGTACAGTCCCGCGATACACTCGCGCATTGCGCCGATTGCATAGGGGAAGGGGAAGAACAGGTATATCTGCTGGAAGAAGTTAGGCAGAAGCTCGATGGGGTAGGAACCGCCGGAGCCTGCAATCTGAATAATCATAATGACAACAATGATGAACTTGCCGATGTTGCCAAATGCCACTGTAAAGGAGTAGGCAAGCATGGAGCATACAAGGGAGGTCACGAAACCTGTCAGTAAGAAGAGACCCGGGTGCAGACACTGAATGTTAAGCAGGAAAATGTCACCCAGCATTATGACGAGAGTCTGAATAAGGCTGATGAAGAGGAAGATGAGATATCTTCCGAAGAACTTCTCACCGTTGGTTGCGTCCTTGCAATCAACAGGCTTGTCGAATTTTATAATGGAGTTGATGATTACACAGCCAACCCAGATTGCCAGCATTGTATAGAAGGGAGCCATTGCGGAGCCGTAGTTCTTTACGGGGTAGACAGCTCTTGTGTCAATGCTGACGGGCTGCGACAGGAAGCCGCCGATTTCCTCGGGGTCGATATCAAAAAATTCAAGAACGGAGTCGAGCCATTCGCTTTCTCCGCCGTCAAGCATATCAATCAGATTAGTGATACGCTCGCTGTAGGACATGATCAGATCCTTAACCTGAATGAGTGCATTGTTGACGGTGCCGAAGGTGTCGGCGAGCTGGTCAACGATAGGAGTTGTTCTGCCGAGGATATCACTGAGGTCAAGAAGAAGGGAGGAGATGTCGCCCATGGTGTCCTGAAGATTCTCAAGCATGGTGTCCAGCGCGGGATAAACGATTTCGGTGAGAGTTGTGCGGAGAGTACCGACAGTATCGCTGATGAGCTGAAGTTCACGGACAAGGTCGATATCACGGTCACCGTTGAGAATATCGTCAATGAAGTCACGGAGGGACTTTGCTTCGTCGGCGGCCTTATCTACAGCACCCGCAAGATCGGCTGAATTACCGGAAGCGGTTTCAACAGCCTCAGAAGCGGCGCCAAGTGCATAAAGCTCCTGATAGAGAACATCGGTGTCGGTCTGAATTGCCTCGAGCGCGTTGTTGCGGGTTTCTGCGTTCTTGGTGGTTTGTGCGAGGGTAACGTTACTCTGAATGGAGTTTACACGGTTGCTTGTATCTTCAACCATGTAGTCAATCATGCTTTCCATGCTTTGTGTGGAAGCACCGGGATTCATCAGATCCTCGTATTCATAGCCGGTTACCGCAGTGTAAACCGCGGGAACAGCGGTGTTTTCAAAGTCGGTCTGCAGAGCATTGATGGAGCTCTGATTGTGCTTTGCAAGAGCCTGAACCTGCGCATTGGCGTTTTCGCCGGAATTGCTGCTGACAAGACCGAGCTTCTTGCGGAGGTCGCTGATTTTTTCAGCCAGATTGTTTAGTGAACTCAGCGCATCATCAACATCGGAACCGGTGAGTCCGGAATTTTCTATGTAATCAATGAGCTCCTGATACTGACGCTCAAGCTCTGCAAGAGCCTGAAGAGCAGCCTCCTGGTCATCGGTGTTGCCATCGTACAGACGATCCAGCTTGTAAATTGCCTCCTGAATGGAGTCCTGAAGGTTCAGAAGCATGCTGTTGACTTCAGCATTGATGCGGGCCAGATCCTTCTGGGAGCTTTCAATGTAAACGATCTGATTTGAAATATTGACACGCTCATTGCCGATAAGGTAGATAGAGTAGTCCAGCGTGCTGTTTGTATCCTTCAGCGTATCGATCAGCGCATTGTTTGCGGAAATGAAGTTGTCAATGGTTCCGCTGTAGCTGAGCAGGTTACTGTTGATTTTCTGAAGGGTGTTCTTGATCATGTCCTCAGAGGTTTCACCCTGAACATCGGAGGAGAAATTGTTCAGCTTGCCGAAGAGAGTTTCGACGATGGCGTCTATGTACTTTGCGTTGACGCTGTGCTTAATATCGTCTGCCGCAGCCTCAACAACCTTGACGGCAATTGCATTGAGCTTTTCGTTCTGATAGAAGGTGATGGTAGGCTGGAACATATCTGTGGTGAGGAAGTTGTACATATTAAATGTAAAATCAGGCTCAATGACCACGGCGGCATAATAGGTTCCGTCATAAACTGAGTTGATTGCCTCGTCAGCATCGTCAATGAAAACATAACCGAAGTCCTCACTGTCCTTGAGCTCGGCAACGAGGTCTTTACCTATGTTGACAACATTGCCGTCGGTATCAACATAGTTCATATCTTCGTTGACAACGGCAATCTGAATGTTATCTGTGTTGCTGTACGGATCGCCGAATGCGTATATGTTGAACCATGCGTACAGCGCAGGCAGTACGCAAATGGCCAGTATTATGAGGAATGCAAAGAAGTGCTTGTACAGCGACCTCAAATCGCTCCTGAAGATTTTTAATACATTACGCATATCAAAAAATACTCCTATCGTGGTTACGAGTAGTATAGAGCAAAGCAAATGCTGAAAACGGCGGAAAAGATCGACATTGATAAAATATCAAAAAAGTAACGATTTAGATACATGATTATTTTACTATAAAAAAAATAATTGTCAAGTAGACATAAGCACATATTCTACATTATTTTATTATTATTTTTATCGAATTGTGTAGACATAACACAGTAACCACAATATATTGTGGTTACAAAAAAGTGACAAAAAATGACAATGCATCGAAAGCCCTTTTCTACTATATTAAAATATAAGTTTTCGCAATAAAAAATGATGCTCACCAAAGCGGTGAACACCATTTTTGCATTCTTACTTAAGGCCGTTTTCGTATGCCTCGATCATCTTTTTGACCATCTGGCCGCCGATAGAACCTGCCTGACGTGCGGTGATATCACCGTTGTAACCGTTCTTCAGGTTAACGCCAACTTCGGTGGCTGCTTCCATCTTGAACTTTTCCATTGCCTCGCGTGCTGCGGGAACAACGAGATGATTGCTGGAATTGTTAGACATCTTCTTACACTCCTTTTCAAAATTAGGTTTTCTTAACCCACAATTATGATTGCCATGCAGAAAAAAGATATGCGCTTTTTTCAATATGCAAAGTTTAGCAAAAAAATAAAAGCACGTAAACGTGCTTTTATTATACATATTATAATAATGTATACTGTGTTTTTTTTATTCAAGCTTCAGGCTTGCCGAGCATTTTGAACATATTTTTCTTGTATGCCTCAACGCCGGGCTGGTTAAAGGGATTGACTCCCGACATATAGCCGGAAATCGCGCAGGCAATTTCAAAGAAGCAGACAAGGGCGGCGAAGCCTGCCTCGTCCCTTGCGGGTACGGAAATGAGAAGGTTGGGAACTCCGCCGGAGATATGCGCGGCTTTTACGGCTTCTCTTGCGGTGGCGCATATGTCGAAAAGGTCACGGCCTGCAAGATAGTTCAGTCCGTCGGCATCGCCCATTTCAAAGGGAACACTGTAGGATGCGTTGGGCTTCTCAAAGCTGACAACGGTTTCCATGAGGGTGCGGGGACCGTCCTGAATGTACTGACCCATAGAATGAAGGTCGGCGGTAAATTCAACGGAGGCGGGGAAAATGCCTATGCCGTTTTTGCCCTCACTTTCGCCGTAAAGCTGCTTCCACCACTCCGACATGAAGCGGAAGGAGGGTTCATAGCAGCCGAGAATTTCAATTGTTTTGCCGCTGCGGTAAAGCTGCTGGCGTGCGGCGGCATACTGCCATGCGGGATTTTCGGGGGATTGCAGGGAAAGCTCATCAAATTCCCTGATTGCAGCGTTGATGACTGCCTTTACGTCAATGCCGGCAACAGCCATAGGCAGAAGTCCCACGGCGGAAAGTACGCTGTAGCGCCCGCCGACATCGTCGGGAACTACGAAGCATTCCCAGCCCTCTGCATCGGCAAGGGATTTCAGTACGCCTTTTTCGGAATCGGTTGTGGCAAAAATGTGTTTTTTTGCGGCATTGCCGTATTTATCCTTGAGAAGCTTGCGGAAAATACGGAAGGAAACAGCGGGCTCAAGAGTGGTACCGGATTTTGAAATGACGTTAACGTCAAAATCAGCATCGCCGAGCTGCTTCAGAACGTCGTTGAGCGCATCGGGGGAAAGACCGTTTCCCACAAAGAAAATCTTCGGGTCGTTTTCGTCGGGAACCGGACGCAAAAGCTCAATCGCGCCTCTTGCACCGAGGTATGAGCCGCCTATGCCGATAACAACAAGAGCTTTTGAACGTGAACGTATGCGCTGTGCCGCGCTGATGATGGATTTAAGCTCACCCTCAAGAATACGTCTGGGGAGTTCAAGCCAGCCGGTAAAATCATTGCCCTCACCGGTTCCGTCAAGCAGGGAACGGTGGGCAGCTGCGGCTGCCGCATAGTCAAGACTGTTCAGGTCAATAAAGGATTCCGCGCCGGATAAATCAACCTTTACCATATACTGCCTCCGATAATCTAAAGTATTGAAATATTATACACTATTCCTCTGAAAAATCAAGCGCTTTGCAATAAGGTGGGTAAACACGATGTGAAATCAAGAGAATTTTAGGGAAAAGTGGGGAAATTTATCCGCGATATAAAAAGAGTTTTCCCAGCATGAGAAAAATTTGCCCAAGTGTTGCGGAGGGAACGTCGTTTGCGGCCACAAGCGGCACAATATATTCTTCCCCACCGCCCGTTGTAACGGTGAGCGTTCCAAGCTTCTGCCCAGCTTTTACTGGGGCGGAGACGGAATCGGGCAAATCAACGCTGTAGCTTGCCTCGCCTGCACCCTGACGCAAAATAAGCTTGCTTTCCGCGCCCTCATAAACGGGCTGAACGCAATCGGCACTGCCGAGCTTTACGGTAACTGGCGGAAGAACCTCGGGTGAGCGCAGGGAGCATAGCGTATAATTTGCAAAAGCATAGCTGAGAAGTGTTTTTGCGTCCTCGTTGCGTGAATCAATGCTGTCGGCGTGCATGATTACGGCAATATATTCCACACCCTCGCGCTCAGCCGTTGCGGAAAGGCAGTACATGGCAAGGCTTGTGAAGCCCGTTTTCAGACCGGTGCAGCCGTCGTAGTAATACACAAGCTTGTTGGTGTTTGAAAGTCCGAATTCTCCGCCGCGTATGGAATCCATCCAGATTGTCGTATAATTCTTAATGAGGTCGTGCTTAATTAATTCTCTTGACATTACCGCAAGGTCGTAGGCGCTTGTGTAATGGTTGTCATCGTCAAAAAGTCCGGTGCAGTTTGTAAAATGGGTATCCCTTAGCCCAAGCTCCTCAGCACGCTGATTCATTCGCTGCACAAAAGCCTGCTCCGTGCCGCATAGATATTCACTCATGGCAACGGCACAGTCATTTGCGGAAACAACGGCAATGCACTTGAGCATTTCGTCAACGCTCATTTCTTCGCCCTCTTCAAGATAAACGCAGCTTCCGCCGAAGGTAGATGCATGCTTAGAGGCGGTTACAATATCTGTAAGAGCGATGTCGCCGTTTTCAATTGCTTCGACAATGAGAAGCATGGTCATCACCTTTGTGACGCTGGCCGGCGGCATTCTTTCATGTGCGTTTTTCACGTATATTATTTCCCCGCTTGACTTTTCCATAAGTATCGCAGACGGTGCGGAAATGTCTATGGCATCGTCCTCGAGGGTATCTATGGCGCCTGCGTGTGAAATGAGAAGTACTGCCGCAAGCATGATACATAAAAATCGTTTCATTGCTTATCCCTCCGTGAACATTCTATGCGGCAGCGGGACACGTCATAACTCATTCTGATTCATTCTTAACGCTTTTTGTCAGGAATTAGTATCAGGTTGCGAAAATTATGCTTTATTCGACATTTATTGAATTATGAGCAGAATTATTATAAACCTGAAAAACCTTGATATTGCAGAGTTTTGAACACTTTCAACATGGTTTTGAACACGGTTATGTGAACTTATGATACTTGAATATTCAAATTCGGTTTACATAACTACAAAAATATTGACAGTTTATGAACTGTCATACACGACAGACAGAAAGTTTACAGAATTTTGTATTGACGTAAAATTTATGGTAGAGTAGAATAAATTTGATTAAAGATAAATTTTCAGAGGACGTGCTGATGAAGAGAATAAACAAAAAAAGCAGATACCTCCGCGGCGGCATAACAGCCTTTATAGTCATTGCGGCATCAATACTGTTTTACTTCGGTCTTGACTACCTGAAGGAGCTTTTTAAGCTCTTCGGCGGATTGCTGCGCATTCTTGCGCCGTTTTTCTGGGGTCTCGGCATTGCGTATCTGCTTTCACCCATAACAAAATTCTTTGAACGGAAGGTCTGCGTACCTTTTGTTGAGCTGCTTTATAAAAAGCACCCGAAGATGAACAAGGGACGCAAGCTTGCACGCGGTCTTGCAATTCTGCTTGCGGTGCTGCTGATGCTTTTAGTGCTTGCGACAATGTTCTATCTCATAGTTCCTCAGATGTATGACAGCATAATTGCCATTGTTCTCAGAACCCCCGATTACATTGACAGCGTTTCTGATTACTTCAATAATTTGCTCGAAAATCATTCCGACCTTGAGAATACGGCAACACAGCTGTTCGGCAATTTGAGCAGCACAATCAACGGCTGGATAAGTGACACGGTACTTCCCAGCATGGACAATGCCGTTTCAAGCATCACGACCGGTGTTGTCAATGCCCTGAGAACAATGTACAACTTCATCATCGGCGTTGTTGTTGCAATATATATTCTTGCAAACGAGAAAAACTTCCTGAGCTACTGCAAAAAGCTTATGTACAGCATTTTCTCAAAGGAAGCCTCGGCAAAAATCAGCAAGGTGCTCGGCTTCATGGACAGAACCTTTATGGACTTCCTTGTTGGCAACTCACTTGATGCGGTGATAATCGGTGTTACCTGCTATCTGTTCTGCCTGATTTGCGGAATACCTTATGCGCTGCTGATTTCCGTAATCGTCGGTGTAACGAACTTCATTCCGTTCTTTGGCCCCTTCATCGGCGCAATTCCCTCGGCACTGCTGATATTCCTCGATGACCCCATGAAGTGCCTGATCTTCATCATCTTCTGCGTTGTCATTCAGCAGCTTGACGCAACCTATATCAAGCCCAAAATCTTCGGCGGTACCTTCGGCATCAACGGTTTCTGGGTTATCTTCTCCATCATCTTCTTCGGCGGCTTGTTCGGCTTCTGGGGCATGCTTCTCGGCGTTCCCATGTTTGTTGTGCTTTATGAGGGCATCTCCATGCTTGTCAACGATTCTCTGAAAAAGAAGGATCTGCCTGAAGATGCGGCGGAATACCGCGACCTTGAGTACATTGACCCCGAAACAGGCGAGATGATAAGAAAGAAGCCCAAAGAGGAAACGGAAGAAGTCAAGGAAGAAACAACATAATAACAAACGGCTTTGCATTGCAAAGCCGTTTTTGTTATCTGTGAGCTAAATAGTCGTGGGCTTCCTTAAGCACCGCGCAGAAATAATCGATTTCCTCCTGCGTTGTGTAGCGGGAGAAGCTTACGCGGATTGCACCGTCAATGACCTCGGGCGAAAGGCCGATTGCTTCAAGCACATGACTCCGTCCGCCCTTCTTGCAGGCGGAGGAACGGGAAACGTACACGCCCTTTGACTCCATGTAGTTCATAAGCACCTCGCTGCGCCAGCCGGGCAGGGAAATGCTGAGTATATGCGGTGAGCCGCCGCCGATTACGACGGCTTCGGGCATTTCGGAGCATATTGTGTCAATGGCACGCTGACGGAGCAACGCCATGCGCTTGTGTGCCGCGGGCATTTCTTTTTTCGCAATTTCGCTTGCAGCGCCGAAGGCAGCGATCTGCGGCATTGCCTCGGTACCTGCGCGCATTTTGTTTTCCTGTGCGCCGCCTATTATATAGGACTTGATTTTAACACCGTTTTTGATATACAATGCGCCTATACCCTTCGGAGCGTGAATCTTGTGTCCGCTTACGGTTATCATGTCAGCGCCCAGAGCTTTTGCGGAGAAGGGGAGCTTCATAAACGCCTGAACCGCATCGCAGTGCAGAAGCGCCTGACTTTTTGCTGCCTTAAGAATTTTTGCAACGGCGGCAATGTCCGTAACAGCGCCGGTTTCGTTGTTGACCATCATGAGCGAAACAAGAATTGTGTCGGGACGAAGGGCGGCCTTTACGCTTTCGGGGCTTATGCTGCCGTCGGGCTGAGGCTCAAGGAAGGTCACCTCGTAGCCGCGCTTTTCAAGCTCGTACATGGATTTGCGCACCGCGTCATGCTCAAGCTGAGAGCTGATGACGTGCTTTCCCCGGTGCTTCATGCTCTCTGCGCCGTTTAATATTGCCCAGTTGTCACCCTCGGAGCCGCAGGAGGTGAAATAAACCTCGCTTGGCTCACAACCCAGCGATGCCGCAACCTGCTTGCGTGCCTTGTCAAGTGCGGCCTTTGCATTCCTGCCCATTGTGTGAGTGGAGCTGGGATTGCCGTAGTTTTCGGTCATTATTTTAAGCGCCGCCTCCGCTGCCTCGGGGCAGACCTTTGTTGTGGCGGCATTGTCAAGATAAACTTCCATTACTGTCTCCTTCGGAGGATTTTTTATGAAATATATTATATACACTCTCGGCTGTAAGGTCAACCAGTATGAAACTCAGGCCATGGAAACAATTCTGCAGGGACGCGGTCATGCTCCCTGCTCTGAGGGCGAAATTGCCGACCTTGTAATCGTGAATACCTGCGCCGTAACCGCGGAGGCAGGCAGAAAATCACGCCAGGCCATAAACAGACTCAAGGAGGAAAACCCGGACGCAATCGTTGCCGTATCCGGCTGCTATTCCCAGCTTTCCCCCGATACCGCCCAGAAGCTCGGCGCTCATGTGGTGTTCGGCTCGGGTGACCATATTAAGCTTGTTGATGCGGCGGAAAAAGCCTTTGAAACAGGCGAAAAAACAAGGGAAGTTGACAATCCGCTTCAGCGCCGCATTTTTGAGGATTTGCCCGCAGGTGCCGCAGAGGGAAGGACGAGAGCGCTGCTTAAAATTCAGGACGGCTGCGTGAATTTCTGCACCTACTGCATTATTCCCTACACCAGAGGCCGTCTGAGAAGCCTGCCTGTGAAGGAAGCCGCAGAGAAGGCGGCGGAGCTTCAGAAGGAGGGCTTTAAGGAGCTTGTGCTCACGGGTATCGAAATTGCCTCCTACGGCGTTGACTTTCCCGGAAAACCCGACCTTGCCGATGTAGTATGCGCAATTTCCGATGCCGCTCCGGAGCTGCGTCTGCGCCTTGGCTCAATCGAACCCAGCGTTATCACCGAGGATTTCTGCAAAAGGCTTGCAAAGGCAGGCAATGTCTGCAACCATTTCCATCTGTCGCTCCAGTCCGGCTGTGATACGACCCTTAAAAACATGAACCGCAAGTACGACACCGCCACATTTTTTGAAAAGACTGAGCTGCTGAGAAAATACTTCCCCAACTGCGCCCTTACCTGCGACACCATCGTGGGATTTCCCGGGGAAACCGAAGAGCATCAGCAGGAAACGCTTGCTTTTCTCCGAAGGGTTGCCTTTGCCGATGTGCATATCTTCCCGTACTCACGCCGTCCGGGAACTCCCGCGGACAAAATGCCAGACCAGATTGACCGCGCAACCAAGGCAAAGCGTTCAAAGGAGGCCCGCGCCGCAGGTGCCGAAACCAGAAAGGCATTTCTTGAAAGTCAGATAGGCAAAACCCTCCCCGTCCTGTTTGAAACCGAGGAAAGCGGGTACTGGCAGGGTCACAGCGACAACTACCTTGTAGTGCGCACTGCGGGCAAATGTCTGCGTGGCGTGGTCAGAAATGTCAAAATAACCGGCGTTTCCGGTGAAATTCTCGTCGGTACGTCAATTGACGGATAATACTCTGAGTGTTAGAATTATTCTATTAGTGTGAAAAGCAGGTGTGCCCATGTCCAGAGAAAAAATCTATAATTTTTCCGCAGGTCCGTCTGTTCTGCCCGAAGCTGCACTTGCAAAGGCGCAGTCCGAGCTTATGGACTATAACGGAAGCGGTATGTCCATTATGGAAATGAGCCACCGCAGCTCTTTTTTCAAGCCCGTTTTCGATGAAACCAAGGCAAAGCTGAAGGCGGCGCTTAATGTTCCCGATACACATGAAATTCTTTTCCTTCAGGGCGGCGCAACGCTTCAGTTTGCGGCAATTCCCATGAATCTCATGGGAGAGAATAAGTGCGCCGACTATGCGATAACGGGGCATTTTTCAGACCTTGCCGCAAAGGAAGCAATGAAGTACGGCGAGGTGAACATTGCCTGCAATACCGCCGACGGAAACCACAACTATATTCCCCGTCAGGAAGACCTCACGGTAAGCAAAAACAGCGAGTATTTCTACTACTGCTCAAACAACACCATCTACGGCACGCAGTGGGGCTATGTTCCCGAAACGGATAAGACCCTTGTGTGCGATATGTCCTCGGATATACTCTCAAAGCCTGTTGACGTTTCAAAATACGGTCTTATCTATGCCGGCGCCCAGAAAAATATGGCTCCTGCGGGACTTACCGTTGTCATTGTTGACAAGTCACTTGCGGGCAGGGCGATGCCCGTTACCCCGAAGGTCATGGACTATAAGGTGATGATTGAAAAGGATTCAATGCTGAACACTCCGCCCTGCTGGAGCATTTATATGCTGGGCAACACGCTTGACTGGCTTGAGAGCATGGGCGGCGTTGAGGAAATGCAGAAGTGCAGCCGTGAAAAAGCAAAGCTTGTGTACGATTTTCTCGATGAGTCGAAGCTTTTCATTCCCCACGTAGAAGCAGGCTCACGCAGTATGATGAATATTACCTTCCGCACCGCAAGCGAGGAGCTTGATTCGGAGTTCACAAAGACTGCGGCAAAACGCGGAATGCTCAATCTCAAGGGCCACCGTACGACCGGAGGCATGAGAGCATCGCTTTACAATGCCATGCCCATGGAGGGCGTAAGGGCATTGGTGGATTACATGAAGGAATTTGAGGTCACGCATAATGTTTAATATAAAGACAATAAACAAAATTTCCCCCGCAGGACTTGAAAAGCTGGCAAAGTATAAATGCAATGTGGGCGGGGACATTGAAAATCCCGACGGAATAATCGTCCGCAGTGCCGATATGCACTCCTTTGCCGTAAATCCCGAGCTTCTCGGTGTTGCAAGAGCAGGCGCCGGCTACAACAATATTCCCGTTGACAGCTTTGCCGAAAAGGGAATCGTTGTTTTCAACAGCCCCGGTGCCAATGCGGAAGCGGTTAAGGAGCAATCGATATGCTCTCTCGTAATGGCATCCCGTGATGTAATCGGCAGTATCCAGTGGGTAAAATCCATCGCAGGCGAAGGCGAAAAAATTCCAGAGCTTGTGGAAAAAGGCAAAGCAAGCTTTGCGGGACCCGAGCTTATGGGCAAGACCATCGGCGTTCTCGGTCTTGGTGCAACTGGTGCGCTTGTTGCAAACGCGTGTCTTGCAATGGATATGAACGTAATCGGCTATGACCCCTTCATGTCGGTTGAAGCGGCATGGCGACTCTCCCGGGAGGTTGAAAGGGCTGACGACATCGGCGAAATCTTCCGCAGCTGTGACTACATAAGCATAAACATTCCCTATAACGAAAACACCCATCATCTGATTAACGGGCGTGCCTTTGCGCAGATGAAATGCGGCGTGAGAATAATTAACGAGTCCAGAGCTGAAGTTGTTGATGATGACGCAATGCTTGCCGCCCTTGAAAGCGGCAAGGTCGCAAAATATGTAACCGACTTCCCGAACGAAAAAATTCTCACGGGAAAGAACGTCATCGCTCTGCCTCATCTTGGTGCCTGCACTCCCGAAAGCGAGGATCGCTGCGCTGAGATGGCGGCACAGCAGCTTTACGAATATCTGAAAAACGGCAACATAATAAACTCCGTAAATATGCCCACCGCAAGACTTGAACGCATGGGCGTTTGCAGACTCTGCGTTATCCACCACAATGTTCCCGGTATGATTAACCGCATACTTGACCTCATAACTGAAAGAAACATCAACGTTGAACACATGATAAACAAGCCCCGAGGCAAATATGCCTACACAATGATCGACCTCGGCGACAGAATCGGTGAGGACGTTGCGGAAGTTATCCGCGGCATCGATGATGTTCTCCGCGTAAGAGTTCTGTAAATATAAAGAAAAGCCTCTTTGAGGCTTTTCTTTATATTTACAAAAAATACATTATTTTGTTGGCCCGATATGGTAAGCTGAAATGTAACCCGAAAGGAGTCGGATAATGATGAAAAAGCTTATATATATTGTCCTTACCCTTGCTGTGCTGCTGTCACTGGGGGCCTGCGGCAAGGTGGCTTCCGATAAAGAAAAGGCAGAGAGCACACCCGAGCCCACACTTCCGCCCGTTTCCTATAACAGCGATGAGGGGCGTCTTGTAAAAGAGGTAAATTACAACGCAAACGGTCTTAAATATCTGACGGTGTATTACGATTATGACGGTCAGGGCAGAATTACAAAGGAAATGCACATGGGCGTCAACGATGCTCCCGAAGGCTATTACACCAATGAGTATGACGAAAACGGAAATATTACTCTCCGTATTTCGTACATAGCTCTCGGTCCCGAGGAATTTGTTGAGGAATACACCGCAAGCTACGAGTATAACGAGGCCGGTCAGCTTGTTCTTGAAACAAGAGTTTCCGAGGGCAAGGTGCTTGCAAAAACAGAGTACGGATACGATGAGGCGGGACAGTGTATAAGCGAAAAGCATTATGAGGGCGAAAGCTTCGTCGCTGCTGAATACACCTATGGCTATGACGGAAAGGGCAGAGTTGCAAGCTGCGTCCGCGTGGACAATATGGAAGGCGAAACCATTGAAAACCGCTACACCTATGATGCAGATGACCGCCTTCTCACCGACCTGAGATGCGATGCCGACGGAAGCGTCATCGACAGAATCGAGTACACTTACGATTCACACGGAAACGTTCTCAAGCGCAGTGTTTTCGGCAGCAACGGTGTTCTCGCCAGCTTCACGCAGAATGAATATACCTATGACGAGGCGGGCAACTACACAAAGTGCGTCAGCACCGATTCCGAGGGCGGTGGCGTGATCACAACCGAATACATATGGGCCTACAGCAAGGGCTGATTGTTAACAGTTTTTTGATATATTTCTCTGTGCGAGATGATAATATCATTAATCACAAATATTTTTACAGGTGACTCTGAATGAGAGAAAAAATAGCACGTTTCATGGCCGGACGCTACGGCAACGATCAACTAAACAGGGCAATGACCATTGCGTCTCTGGCCGTAATGCTTCTTTCGCTGCTTTTCAAGGGCGTTGTATCCATGCTGCTGTGGATGCTTGCGGTGGTGCTGCTTGTGCTTGTTTATGTTCGAATGATGAGCAAGGCACACTATAAGCGCAGCCTGGAAAACAGCAAATACATGGGCTTTACCTACAAGCTCACAAGCTTTTTTCGCATTCAGAAGGAACGCTGGGTCCAGCGCGACAGCTATAAATTTTTCAAATGCCCGAGCTGCGGAACAACGCTCCGCGTTCCCCGGGGAAAAGGCAAAATCAACGTCGTCTGCCGAAAGTGCGGCAATTCCTTCAGAGGTAAAACTTGATGTTCGGCTTTGTTACCGCAAGCCGGCAGCTTCTCAGCGAGGAGCAGAAGAAACGCTACAGAGCCTGCTACTGCGGCCTGTGTCATTCCCTGCATGAGCGCCACGGCAGCCTTGCAAGACTTACGCTGACCTATGACATGACCTTTCTCGTGCTGCTGCTCGGCTCAATGTATGAGCCGGAGGAAAGAAGCGGCGAGGAAAAATGTCCTGCGCATCTGCTGAAAAAACAGGCCTTCTGGCAGTCGGAAATCACCGATTATGCTGCGGATATGAACATGGCGCTGGCATATCTCAATTGCCTTGACGACTGGAAAGATGATTACAGTTTGTTGTCACTTGCCGAGGCAAAGCTCATGGAAAAAACCTACGGCGAGATTAAAAAACGCTATCCACGCCAGTGCGGTGTCATGGAGGAAAGCATAAAAGAGCTTTCGGAAATTGAAAAAAGCTTCAAGCCTCTGCCCGATGAAGCCTCACGCTGCTTCGGAAAACTCATGGCGGAGCTTTTTGCATACAAAGAGGACTTCTTTTCGCCTTATCTCAGGAATATGGGCATGGCGCTGGGCCAGTTTATCTACATTATGGACGCTTGCATTGACCTCAGAGACGACAAGAGGTATTATAAATACAATCCCCTGAAGGAGCTCTACGGACGCGCAGACGAAATGGAGCGCTTCCGCACTATTCTTGAGATGCTTATGGGCGATTGTGTGGTAAATTTTGAAATGCTTCCCATAGTTCAGGACGCAGACCTCATACGCAATATTCTCTGCTTCGGCGTCTGGACGCAGTTTAACAGCCACTATAACATTAAAGGAACAGAAGGAGCAGTGCCGGATGGTACAGGACCCCTATAAAGTGCTCGGCGTATCGCCCGATGCCTCCGATGAGGAGATAAAAAAGGCATACCGTGAGCTTGTAAAAAAATATCACCCCGACCGCAATCCCGATGATCCTAAGGCTGCGGAAAAGATGAACGAGATAAATGCCGCCTACGAGCAGATAAAAAACGGCACTGCTAATAGCGGAAGCTACGGCAGTAACGGAAGCTATGGCGGCTATGGCGGCTTTGGCGGATATGGAAGCTATGGCGGCTTCGGCGGCTGGAGCGGTGCAAGGGAAGAGCCGCAGGAGCGCGTGGAATGCCGTGCCGCTGTGAACTACATAAGCACGGGACATTATACGGAGGCGCTTACGGCGCTTTCTCAGGTGCCGGAACCCGAACGTGACGGCAGATGGTATTATCTCCACGCCGTTGCCAATATGTACCTCGGAAACCGCATTGCCGCCGTAAACGATGCCCAGCGTGCTGTGGAAATCGACCCCGGCAAAGAAGAATACCGTCGTCTGCTTGAAAGACTTCAGGGCGGAGGTGCCGCCTACAGAGATTATACGGGCAATGTCAAAACAATTCTGTGCCCGGGCGCAGAATGCTGTTCAAGCTGCTGCTCGGCATACGTGATGTATATGTGCTGCTGCCCGAAGTGCTGAGGTGACATGATGAGTAAGGAAAAAAGAAAAATTATCAATACCCTGTGCATAGTGCTGATTGCGGCCTATCTCGTGTTTTTCATGGTTCAGATGGGCTACATGGGCGAGCGTGCGTGTCTGTTTTTCAATGAATACGGTCTGCCAACCCTGTTCGGCGCAGTCTGCGGAGTGATTTTCGGCGCCCTGCTCATAGTCCTGAGTAAAACACTTGAGGAGAAAAACACCTCCATGCGCAAAATGTGCAAGGTTATAGGCATTCTCGAAATCATAAGTGCGCTGCTGTGCTATGCAATGGCCGCGATTACGGGCTCAAAAATTTAACTTCTCAATTTCCCGTTCTGTATATTTTGTCAGAGCGGGAAAATCTATATACGGACGGTAGGCGCTTTCAAGCCTGTCGTGAAACTCCTTTGCCTTTTTAAGATAAAAGCAGGCGGCGGCAATCAGCTCATCAAAAAGCTGCTCCCGCCGTTTTATTTCGCCTTTCTTTTCCCGTATGAGCTCAGAGGGAATAAGCGCGTCAAGGCGGATATGACGGTATGCCTTTGCCTCGGGCATGAGGGAGGAAGCCACAAATGCAAGGTTTTTTTCGGGGAAAAGAAGCGCATCAAGCCGCTTCGGATTAAGCGGTGAGGGACACACTATAAGCTGTTCGCCCTCTGCGTTTTTCAGCACTTCCTCAAGGTAAAACTGCTCAAGCCCGAAGCGGTCATCAAGCAGAATGATATGTTTACATAATTTGTTGACTGTATCGGATAAAACGATTTCGCCCTTGCAGCTTATGCAGCGGATAAAGCGGCGCACAGCGCTTCCACTGCCGCTCCGCTTTTTGCCGAGCTCACGAATTGCGGCGCTTTTTGCCCTTGATTTTGCCTTATTTATGGCTGAATTGCCGCATAACCCGTGAATTTCTGCACTTTTTACGCATTCTGCCGCTTTCAGATAAGCATAGGCTGAACTGTACATTTCTTTGTAAAGCTGCGTATATATCACAATATCTTCGTTTTCCGTGCGTGAGCAGAATTGCCCAAAGTTGACATAACAAGAACAAACTCCGAAGGACTCGGGCTCAAGCGCGTGCGGAGCTGTTGCGTCGAGCCAACCCTCAGCAATGTTTGTTATGTAAACCGCGTCGAGAGAGTCCGGGTCGCCGGAGCAGCGAATAAGCTCCACGTCACAGCCGCATTCCCCGGCACGCTCTGCAATCTTTCCCATGAAGCCCGATTTGCCTCCGCCTGCTCCGCCCTTGATGAGATGCAGGAAGCTGCCTTTTTCGCGGCAGTATTCGTCGTAAAGCGAGTAAAAACCGTCGGCGCTGTTGGCACCGAGAAAAAATTCCGTGTGCATAAACTCACCTCTGCTCAGCCTATGCGGCGATTGACAAAAAAGTACGGGAATGATAAAATTTTCTTACTTCTTCTCAGGAGGTTAACCGTGAAAAAATATGTCTTTTTTGATTTTGACGGCACTGTTTTTGACACTGCCGAGGGTATAACAAAGAGTACTCAGTATGCGCTTAAGAAGCTTGGCATTGAAGCGGAGCTTAATGAGCTTATGTGCTTCTGCGGTCCTCCGCTTAATGAAATGTTCAGCAAAAAGTACGGATTTTCCGCCGAAAAGGCCGAGGAGGCCGTTGCGCTTTACCGTGAACGCTACCGTCCTGTAGGCTGGGCGGAGTGCAAGCCCTTTGAGAGAATGCACGAGACTATACAAAAGCTCAGGGAAAAGGGTGTTACCACCGTTGTGACCACCTCAAAACCCAGTTTTTTCACCGAGCAGATTCTTGAAAGGCACGGCATGACTGGGGATTTTGACCTGGTGTGCGGCTCTGAGTTTGACGGAACCCGCGGCAAAAAGTGGGAGGTTATTGATTACGCCCTACAGCAGCTTGGCATCACCGCTGACGAGGCGGTGCTTGTGGGCGACAGAATGTATGACGTTGACGGTGCAAAAAAGTGCGGCATGGACTGCATCGGTGTCCGCTTCGGCTACGCAGAGCCGGGTGAGCTTGAGGAGCACGGCGCAATCTACGTTGCGGAGAATCCCGATGATTTGTACGAATATCTGATGAAATAGGAAGAGCACTGATTAAATCAGTGCTCTTCCTATTCAATCGGTAATTGTATTATCTCAATATCCTTGTCCATGGCGTATTTTATTGTGTTCCACGTGCCGCCGCTCTGACCGTCATAGCAGGCGATTAAAACGGAGGAGTGGTCAACCATGTATCTGTTGCGGCGCATCATG
>JAZRZJ010000009.1:0-5443 GCA_045601285.1 Oscillospiraceae bacterium | reverse complement strand
ACCATGCCGTTGGAGAACAGACGAACCTTTTTGCCCTCCATGTTCAGCATTACGCTGATTACGCCTGCTTCGTCAATGGTATCTGCCATTTCGCGTGAAATGACGTCGCCCGCTTCTGCGATGACTTCGCCGGTGCGGGGGTCGGCAACGGCTTCTGCAAGCTGAAGTCCGACTATACGGTTGCGGAGAGCAAGCTTCTTATTGAACATATAGCGGCCGACATTGGAAATATCATAGCGGCGGCGGTCGAAGAACAGACCGTCAAGCAGAGCCTCTGCACTTTCAACAGTGGGAGGATCGCCGGGACGCAGCTTGCGGTAAATCTCAACAAGGCACTCCTCGCGGTCGTAAACGTCCTTTTCGAGTGTTGCAACAATGCGCTCGTCCTCGCCGAAGATCTCCTTCATGCGCTCATTGGTGACAGCGCCCACAGCGGTATCGTCAACACAGGAAAGCCAGGTTTCAGGCTTCTCGGCATTGTATGCGCCCATTGCCTTGAGGAACCAGGTAATAGGAAGCTTGCGGTTCTTGTCGATACGGACATAGAACATATCGTTTGCATCAGTCTCATACTCAAGCCATGCGCCGTGATAAGGAATAACGGTGGAGGCATAGAGGCTGGTCATGCTGCGGTCGGTGGTCTTATCGTAATAGACGCCGGGGGAACGAACGATCTGGGAAACGATGACACGCTCAGCACCGTTGATGATGAAGGTGCCGCCTTCGGTCATGAGGGGGAAATCGCCCATGAAGATTTCCTGTTCCTTGATTTCCTCGGTTTCAAGGTTGCGCAGACGCACGCTGACCTTAAGAGGTGCAGCATATGTTGCATCGCGTGCCTTGCACTCCTCTTCGGTGTACTTGGGCTTTTCGTCCATGGAATAGTCCACAAAGCTGAGCTCAAGATTGCCGGAATAGTCGGTTACAGCCGCCGTATCCCTGAACACCTCACGGAGACCGGTTTCCAGAAACCACTTGTAAGACTTCTTCTGGATCTCCAGCAGATTAGGCATGTCCTGAATTTCTTCCATTCTGGCGAAGCTCTTTCTCAGAGTTTTGCCGTACAGAACATCTTTTGGCATTCGCACACACTCCTTAATCGTAATTGAGAACACCCGGGGCAGTTGTCATTTTCTGTGCTTTAGGTGTTGTATTTACGTTTCATAAATGCTATATTGTAATCGTAGATGATGGGGGTGTATCCCCGTTTCTGCTCAAAAACATAGCAAGTCATTATATCAATTTTGTTTTGCTTTGTCAAGCATAGGATTAATAAAATCGTAATTTTCGGCGGATAGTATAGGCATCCGCCGCTTTTTTGTATCTATTGACGAGGTATTGTCATGGAAATATTCGTCCTAATTGCGCTCGCATTGGAGCTTGCCCTTGCAATTTTCCTGCTGTGGCGCGAAAAATTAATAAATAATTTCGGGAATTTTGTTATCCCCCTCCTGCTTCTTGTCACGATAACGCTTGTCAAGGCAGCGCTGCTTGACTTTGAAAGCAACGACTATCTCAGTTTTCTTGCGCCGTGGACGGAGTTTTTCCGCGATTACGGTTTTGCGGGGCTCGGGTATGACGTGGGTAACTACAACCCGCCCTATATGTATATGCTGTGGCTGTTCTCCCTCTTCCCCGTAAACGAGCTGTATCTTATCAAGCTCACTTCCCTGCTCTTTGACATTCTTCTCGCCTGGGCCGGCATGAAGCTTCTTTCACTGTGCACCGAAAACCGCGTGAAGCTTCTCGTGTGTTTTTTTGCGCTGCTCCTCTTCCCTACATTTATAATAAACGGCGCAAAGTGGGCGCAGTGTGACAGCATTTACAGCTTCTTCGGAGTATTCAGCATTTACCTTGCGCTTTCGGACAGACCCTGGGCAGCTATGTGCTGCATTGCCGCGTCCCTCGCCTTCAAGCTTCAGGCCGTGTTCATCATGCCCGTATTCGTAGTTCTGCTTATTGCAAGGAAGATTAAGCTTAAGCATTTTCTTGCCTTCCCCGCCGCATACATTATTTATATGCTTCCTGCGGTAATTGCGGGCAGACCGTTCATGAAGGTAATGACGCTGTATTTCACCCAGGCAGGCACCGTGGGCGATGCCCTTAACTACAACTCCCCTGCCCTCACCTCCATGCTTGATAATGTGGGCAACCCCGCGCAGCTGTCAAAGCTTCTTATTTTTGCGGCAATGCTGTTCATGCTTCTGGTGTTCGGCTACGCACTTATTGTTCGGGACAGGCTCGACGCCGCGCTTATAATCGGCTTCACGGCACTTCTCGTCATCGGAATCCCCTATCTTCTCCCGCACATGCACGACAGATACTTTTACCTTGCGGGCGCTGTTTCAATAATCCTCGCCTGCTGTAATCCGAAATACGCGCTCATACCGGTGCTTGCGGAGCTCGCGTCGCTCCACTGCTATCTCGCCTATTTCAGCCGACACTACATCGTTCACCCCCGATATGGCGGAATGCTTATGCTGGCGGCACTGATTTTCACCTCTATGTATGTAATAAGCCGTAAAAAAGGTCAAAATATACTATTTTGAAAAACAACACCTCAGCAACATAAAAATCGTCCCCCATCATTTGATGGAGGACGATTTTTCTGGCGCAGAAGGAGGGATTTGCTTTTCTGCTTTTTCGTTTCTATTATCAATGATAAACTATTCTAGCTCTGCAAGCTTTTTCTGCAATTCAAGCAATTCTTCCCGCTTTTCCGGATCGCTGTATATGGATTCAATATGTGCCTTATATACCTCTGAGAGTTTCTCTTTCTGCCCCGCATCCTCGAGATACTCCTCATATATAAGATAATCATCATGCCGCATATAGCCGAGGGAGTAATCGTGACCGTAATAAAGCATGGCTTTCTCCGGCTGGCAGTCAAACACGGTATAATGAAATCCGAGAAGATAGGAAAAGGTATACACGCCGTTTGCGTCCGCGTATTCCAGCATATCAACAGCCTTTTTCCATGTATCCGGTTTGTTTTTCTTTACTGTCCCTAAGTACAGCATACCGAGCCATGCGGCGATCTCCGGATTATGGTCTCTGTTCCAGTATTTTTCCAGCTCGGCAATGGAATCTATATTGTTCTTGCTGGGATCGACGACTATTTGCTCATAAAGATGGTTGTCCATTCTGTTATGTATCGGGTATTCTTCATCTTTAGCGTCATTCACTTCTACGAATTCCTGAACGTCAAAGATTTCCTGAACTTCTTCAAATTCCTGAACGTCAAATATCTCCTGCGTGTCAGCTTTCGCCGGCACGGTCGGCGGAACGACCACCTTAACATCATTAGGTGCTGTACCCACTTTTGTTCCGCAGGCAGGGCAGAAATGCATACCGGGGATAAGCTCTTCCCCGCAATTCAAGCAGAATGATTTATGCTCAAGCTTATTTCCGCATTTTGGGCAGAAGTTCGCGGTTTCCGGGCTTTCGTAGCCGCAATTCGGACAAATAATCACTGATAAGCCTCCAATTCTATTCCGGCATTCGATAAAAACAATTTCAGACAATGAACTTTTTCGTGCATCTCGGGCAGGTCACGTTCAGTTTTTTGCCGTTATCCGGTAATCTGATCTGTGCACCGCAATGCGGGCAGATAACAATGCGGTATTTCGGTTGAGAATATGCAGTGTTTACATTCGCTCTGTTCTGCGAAGGAGCAGCACCTTTTACTCTGTTCTGCGAAGGAGCAGCACCTTTTGCATTGCTTCCATAATTTGTATTATTTGCTTTTGCGTTATTATTTGCCGGCACATACTTTGCCGCCCACTCTTCATACTCACGTCCCGTGCATGATTCACGCCCCGTAAGATTGAGATAAGCCTCGATCTTAGGTGCGATCACTAAACCCCTAATGCCAAAAGCTGTAACAACGAGACCGCCGAAAAGCAAAAAGATATCCATAAATGACTTCGTCGTCTTATCCATGCCGCGAATCCAATCACCCATGAAAGAAAAAGCGAGGACAAGCAGCACTATCCCTAAAATAGTGACGAACAGACTCTGCCTTTTGAAGCTTTTCATTTTTGCACGTGAGAAAATCGTTGACTGTATATTCATTTTCGTACGCCTCCAGAGAATATTTATCTTCTTTCTGCATTGAGATTTCGAGTAATTATAACATGCAGTATTTGTATTTGCAAGTTTCATTAAGACACTTCTTCATTAGCCCGCATGGTCGACTTCATTCAAAAACCTCACTTTTATCATGGTAGACAAAGGTGAGATCTTTAGTGGCGCAGAAGGAGGGATTTGCTTTTCTGCGGAAAAGCCACGGCGGTTAAAGCATGCCACCGGCATGTTTTCTTTACGGCGAAAGCCCACTTTGGCTTCAAATCCCTCCGATATAAACAAACGACCCATCCAACGGATGGGTCGTTTGTTTATGGCGCAGAAGGAGGGATTTGAACCCTCGCGCGCTTTTTACACGCCTACTCCCTTAGCAGGGGAGCCCCTTCGGCCTCTTGGGTACTTCTGCACATAGCCGCTAAAGTATGATAGCACAGGCTTTTGCCGTTGTCAAGAATAAATGTATAATAATCTCGCCTCTCTTGACAAAGCGGTGAGCATGTATAAAATGGTACATATAAATATAAAGTGAGGTGCTTATTATGGGTATGTGGGGCTTCGGAATTACCGAAAGCGATGATTTCTGCGATGTATATGACCGCTTCATAGAGCAGTATGACGAGGGCTTTGATGTCGATGATATTACCGAGGTAATACTTGATGAATATCTTGCGGATTTCGACGCCGACGACGGCATACTCCACGATGTGTATTTCGCCATCGCAAAGGCACAGCGTCAATGCGGCGTCGTTGACCCTGAAATTCTGATGAAAGTCACCGAAATAATCGAAAGCGGAGCTAACATAGAGTTTCTGCGCGAGCTTGAAGCAGATGAAGAGGGTCTGAAGCAGCGCAAACGCAATCTTCAGCGTTTTCTCAAAACCCTCAACACCCCCTGCAAGACCGTGAGAAAGCGCAGGGGCGAAAAAGCTCCCGACGAAAAGACTGAAAAGACCTCCGCCGGCAAAAAGCTCCCCGAGCTGTTACCCGGCGGCTGCTATGTATATAAGTACGGCGAAATCTACCGCAGCTTTGTTGTTCTTGAGTGTATTAAAGGTGAATCCGTGCTTTGTGCAATTAATTTTGATTATTACAGCGACGCTCCCGATTTTGAAACAGTGAGAAGCGCCACTATCGGCGGCTTCGGCTGCTATTCTGCGGAGGAGTTCTTTAACGAAGATCAGCTCATGCTTATCGGTCAGATCAATATGCCCGCAGATATGTACGAAAAGATGTTCAAATGGGTTAACATGACCTGCAAAATAAGTGATTTTAAAACCGCAAACTTCAGCAGCGAGTTCAAGCTCAACGTATCCGATATTGTAAAGGCAGCGGATTTTGATGCTCCTCCCATTGAAAT
>JAZRZJ010000008.1:0-21271 GCA_045601285.1 Oscillospiraceae bacterium | reverse complement strand
CCCTTGTGATTTTTTACGTCCTCGCCGTTTATCTCGGGAACTACCAGTGGAACCTCGGGGCAGAGACGGAACGCGCTGGAGTTATCGATGAACACCGCACCGCTGGCCTTTATGTCGTCAATGAATTTCTCGGCGATGTCGTTTTCGGCGGCGCCCATGATTATGTCCAGACCCTTGAAGTTGTCAAGGCAGGCCTCGACCACCTTTACCTTTTCGCCTTTGAATTCGTATTCTTTGCCCGCGCTCTTTGCGCTGGCAAGCAGACGCAGCTCGCCGATGGGGAAATTGCGCTCGGCAAATATTTTCATCATTTCCTGACCTACGGCGCCGGTGGCACCGAGAATACCGACTTTATACTGTTTCATATTTCATACTCCTTACTTCACAAAGCTGTGATATATTACACGGACGGCATTTTCAAAGTCGTCATTGTTTACACCAACTATTATATTCAGCTCATCAGGGCCCTGGGAAATCATTCTGATGTTGATTCCGTTCCTGCCCAATGCCGCAAAGAGACGGCCGGAGGAGCCGGGCTTGAAGGCCATTTTACGTCCGACGGCTGCTACAATGGCGATATCGTTTGTGATTTCGATATTGTCCGGCTTAATGCTCTTCTGAAGCTCGCCCACGATGGAATACAGGCAGTTTGCCGTTGACGCCGAGGACACCACAACGGAGATGGAGTCGATGCCCGAGGGGGTATATTCAACACAGACGTTGTGATTTTCAAAGGCCTCGAGGATCTTACGGAGTGAGCCCACCTCGGAGGAAAGCCCGGACTTTGAAACCGTTACGATGCTGAAATTCTTTTTGCCGGCAATGCCCGTTATAAAGCGCTCGTTTATTGCCTCGTCATCGAACTTCTCCATGATGACGGTGCCGGGGTGCTCGGGAGCGTTTGTGTTGCGGATATTCAGCGGAATATTCTTCTCTCTTACGGGGAAAACCGCGCCCTCGTGCAGCACCTGAGCGCCCATGTAGCTGAGATTTCGCAGCTCGTTATAGGTGATGTGCTCAATGGTGTCGGGATTTTCTACTATGCGGGGGTCCGCCATGAGAATACCGGAAACGTCCGTCCAGTTTTCATATACATCTGCCTCAAGGGCTGCTGCCGCAAGAGCGCCCGTTACGTCGCTGCCGCCGCGGGAAAGCACCTTGACGCTTCCGTCGGGAAGGACACCGTAGAAGCCGGGAATTACGACCCTGCGTCCCGATGCAAGCTTTTCAAGCTCGGCGTAGGACTCCTCCTTGTTGATGGTGCCGTCAAAGTTGAACTTCAGCCAGCTTGCAGCATCAAGAAAGTCATAGCCGAGATAGTCCGCCATGAGCTTCGCGGAGAAGTATTCGCCGCGGGAAACCAGCTTGTCCTTGCTGATGCCGCTGTCAAGCTCCTCACGCAGAGCCTTGAGCTCGGACTCAATGTCCACCCCGAGATTAAGCTCGGAGCAGATTTCGCGGTAACGGTCGGCAATCATTGCGAAAACGCTGTCGCAGTCAACGCCGTATTTAATATGTGCGTGGCAGAGATACAGAAGGTCGGTGAGCTTGTGGTCCTCCTTGCTTCTCTTGCCCGCCGCGGAAACCACGACGACCATTCTCGCGGGGTCCGCTTCGATAATGCTTTTTACTTTTTTAAACTGTCCGGCGGAGGCCATCGAGGAGCCGCCGAATTTTGCAACCTTCAACATAGCTTACACAATACCCGCAAAGAACAGTGCCGGGTCTGCCTCCTTTGCCTTTGCTGCCCATGCGTGCATTTCCGCAACGCTTACATCGGCAATGATAACGCCTTCGCCGCAGGTTTCAACTACCATGCTGTCAAGCCATTCGTCCCTGCCTGCAAAGCGCACGTAGTAGGGGTGCTTCTCGGCGGAGTTGTCGGGCTTCATGTCCTCCATCTTGTCGGTATAGAAGCTCTTTACGCCGCAGAGTATATCCACGCAGTCCTGAACCGCGTTGTAGGCCGTGGGATAGCGGCCTGCGCCCTGGCCATAGAAGCTTTCCTTACCGGAAAGGCTTGTTTCAAAGGAAATGATGTTCATTGCCTTGCTGACGGCTGCTTCAAGCTCGCCCGCGGCAACGAAGGAGGGCTCAACGTATGCAAGCACAGCGCCGTCCACGTTCTTGCCGAAGGCAAGCATTCTGCAGACGCGGCCAAGCTCCTCGGCTGCAAAAATGTCGCAGGCCTTGATGTGACGGATACCCGCAACGGGAACGTCCTCCTCCTTGAAGCAGGCGCCGAAGGCAACGTTTGCGGAAATGATGCACTTGCGCTGAATGTCAAGACCGTCGATGTCTGCGGTGGGGTCAGCCTCGGCATAGCCCAGCTTCTGTGCCTCCGCAAGAACCTCACCGAAGTCGCTGCCGTTGACGTGCATATTGTCGAGAATGAAGTTTGTTGTGCCGTTCATGATGCCGCAGAAGGAATCAATCTTATCAAGGCGTGCCGCACGCTCGAGATTCTTCAGCCAGGGGATACCGCCGCCGACTGCGGGAGTGCAGCGGAAGGCAACGCCCATCTCCTTTGCCAGACCCACCAGTTCCTTATAATAATGTGCAACCAGATGCTTGTTCGCCGTTACAACATTCTTTCCTGCCTTCATGGCAGCGGAAACATACTCAAAGGCGGGGGAAAGTCCGCCCATGACCTCAACAACGGTGTCAACCTCTTTATCATTTAAAATAGTATTGATGTCTTTTACGGCACGCTCGCCCAGCTCGGACTTATCTCTGCGCACCAGAACATATTTAAGTTCCATATCGCTTCTCTTATCAACGATGTCAAGAACTCCGCCGCCGACTACTCCGCAGCCCAATAATGCAATTTTCATACCAATACCGCCTTTTGTTATTATTTTGTCTTTCTTGCAAGGACATTTGTTTGTGAGATGAAAACACTATAGCACACCGTGCCGTCTTATGCAAGGCTTTTTGCAACTATATATGTAGAAAACCCTTATATTTTAAGGGGTGTTTTTGGTGAAATTGCTTAAAAGCACAATTTTGCAATCCTGCATTTGCAAGTCGCAGTCCGTATTTGCATCAAGATATCGCCCAATCCTGCATTTTTATGCCCATATCTTGCATATTTTTATCCGTTTTGAATTATTTTGCCTGCCGCTTGTATTAATGCGTTAAATTTTTTGCATTTTTAAAAACTAAAAATTTCATTTTTGCCCTTGAAAAACCGTTTCAAAGGGTGTATAATGCAGACATCTTGAAATTCCGGTTTTGATTTTATTCAAATCGGATTATGCAAATTCAATTTACAACAAAACCAATCAGGAGGAAAATATCATGAAGAAATTTTTAGCATTGCTTCTCTGTCTGCTCATGGTTGCAGCACTGTGCGCCTGCGGCGGCGACGGCGACAAGAAGGGCGGCCTCGGTGACGCCATCAAGGACGCAGAAAAAGCAGAAATCAATGACGGCAGCAACGGTCTCGCAATGGGCACCGGCGGCGACTCCGGCACCTACTATGCAGTCGGCGGCGTTCTCTGCAAGGTAGTCGGCGACAAGACCGGTCTCTCCCTCTCCGCAGTTGCAACCGGCGGTTCTGCCGACAACCTCATGAACATGGGTCTGGTTTACCAGCTGGCAACCGTTCAGTCCGATGTTATGACCTATGCCTTTGACGGCACCAACACCTTCGCTGAAAGCGGCAAGATTGACAACTTCCGCGTTCTCTGCGCTCTCTATGCAGAAACCGTTCAGATCGTAACTCTTGACCCCAACATCAAGAGCGTTGCCGACCTCAAGGGCAAGTCCGTCTGCGTCGGTGACCAGGGCTCCGGCACCTACTACAACACCGTTGACGTTCTGGCAGCCTACGGCATGACCATTGACGACATCAACCCCGTATACCAGTCCTTCGGTGACTCCACCGCAAGCCTGCAGGACGGCAAGATCGACGCAGCATTCCTCTGCGCAGGTGCTCCCACCCCCGCAGTTTCCACCCTTGACTCCGCAAAGCCCATCTACCTCGTTTCCATCGACGACGAGCACATGGATAAGCTTCTGAAGGCATGCCCCTACTACGCAGCATACACCATTCCCGCCGGCACCTATGAGTCCTTCCAGCAGGATGCCCAGACCATTACCGTAAAGGCAACTCTTATCTGCTCCGCAAACCTCTCTGACGAGTGCGCATACAACATCGTATCCGCAATCTTCGAGAACAAGGACGCAATCACCGCACTGCACGCAAAGGGCGCTGAGCTTGACCTCACCTTTGCAACCGACGGCATCGCAGTTCCCTTCCACGCAGGTGCTGCTAAGTACTTCACCGAGCAGGGCATCACTGTAGCAACCAAGTAATCTTAACGAAAAGCTTATACCGATTATAAACTACGGCACCGAAAGGTGCCGTAGTTTAACCCCTATTTTAAGCACTTTCTGATATTTACCAAAGGGCGCAAATTTTTCCGCCTTTTGGTAAATATCAGTAGCTTCCCAGAAAGGATCAACCGCCATGTCCAAGAAAAACAAGAAAAAAGAAGAAGAGGAAATTAAGCTGAAGGTCGCCGCTTCTGCAGCCGAAGACAGCGCAGAGGATATTGCCGTCAGCGTTGACGAGGTTATGAAAAAGTACGACAGGGAGTCCAACACGCGTATATGGGAGGGCGTTCCCAAATACATCGTCATGACAATCATGGCGCTGTTCTCCGTATTCTGCATTGTCATGACTCTGTTCTTCACCGGTGACGACCGCATAACGCTCACAAGCTTTGTGGGTTCGGCGCTTCTGATGGGGTTCCTTGTCTACCCCGCAAAGAAGGGCGCACAGAGGGTCAACCATATTCCCTGGTATGACTGGATAATCATGCTTGCGGGCTCAGGAGCATTCTTCTACTACTGCATCAACCATTTGGACATTGTTGCCCGTGTAACTAACGTCTACCCCTATGAAATCATCATCGGTCTTATCGGTCTGCTTGCTCTTATGGAGCTCTGCCGCCGCAGCGTAGGTGTTCCCATTCTCATCGTTGCGGGCGTATTCATGATGTACGCCTGGTACTACTTCAGCTTTACCAAGGGTCTCGGTCTCAATTACGGCGGTCAGTTCCTCATCTACAATCTGTTCTACACCACCACCGGTATTCTGACAACGCCTATCAGCGTCTGCGCAAAGTACATAGTCGTATTCATCATCTTCGGCGCGTTCCTTGAGCGCACGGGTATTTCCGAATACTTCATCAGGCTTGCAAACTCCATTGCAGGCGGCTCCTCCGGCGGTCCCGCAAAGGTTGCCGTCATCTCCTCCGCACTCTGCGGCATGGTTTCCGGTTCCTCCGTGGGCAACACCGTAACCACCGGCTCCGTCACCATTCCCATGATGAAGAAAACCGGCTACAAGCCCGAATTTGCAGGTGCCGTTGAAGCAGCATCCTCCACCGGCGGACAGATTATGCCCCCTATTATGGGCGCAGCCGCCTTCCTCATGATTGACTATCTCGGCATTCCCTACTCCCAGATCATCACCTACGCGATCCTCCCCGCAGTTCTTTACTTCGCCGGCATTTTCATCACCGTTCACCTTGAAGCAAAGAAGCTCGGGCTCAGAGGCATTTCCCGTGCTGAGCTTCCTTCCTTCTGGAAGCTTCAGAAGCAGCTTTACCTTCTCATTCCTCTGATCGTTCTGGTATGGCTTGTTTCCTCAAACACCTACACCATGGCATTCTCCGCTTCAATCGCAATTCTGCTTGCGGTCGTCATCGGTCTGATTGAAACCCTCCGCATCGGAGTCGGCGCAAGAAAGCGCGGCGAGGCTTCAGCCGAAACCTCACTTGTCAAGGAAACCGCCGTAAAAATCGGCGACATGATCTTCAACTCCTTCTCCGGCGGCGCAAAGAGCTGCATTTCCGTAATCGTCGCCTGCGGCATGGCAGGCTGTGTGGCAGGCTCCATCACCATGACAGGTCTCGGCTCCCAGCTCATCAACGCCGTTCTGAAGATTTCCGGTGACCATGTGTTCATCGCGCTGTTCCTGACCATGCTCTGCTGCATCGTTCTCGGCATGGGCGTTCCCACCACCGCAAACTTCTGCATCATGGCAACCACCTGCGCACCTATCCTTATTGAGATGGGCATTCAAAACACCGCAGCATACTTCTTTGTATTCTACTTCGGCATCGTTGCCGACATCACTCCTCCCGTTGCCCTTGCAGCCTACGCAGGCAGCGCAATCGCAAAGTCCAATCCCATGAAGACGGCGCTGAACGCCACGAAGCTGGCCATAGCGGCCTTCATCGTGCCGTACATATTCGCCATGAATCCCGTAATGCTCCTCATGAACGAGGGTGTTTTCAGCGCTGTCATGGTAATCGTCACCTCTCTGCTGGGCATCTTCGGCGTTGCCGTCTGCATGAACGGTTACCTGTTCAAGAAGGTTCACTGGCTGCTGCGTCTTGCGATCCTCGCCGGCGGTCTCGCAATGCTGGTTCCCGGCACCCTGACCGACCTTATCGGTTTTGCGGTGCTTGCTGCAGTTGTGGTTTTCCAGTACATTTCCTCGAAGAAGCAGTCAGCCGTTGCGGCATAACATAAAGCATAAAAGAGCAGCAAAAGCTGCTCTTTTATTTTACACTTGATTTATTCTGAACTTTCAGTTAAAATAGCTTCCGTTACTATCTCCATGGAGGAATAATTAATGAAGTTTTTATCTGAAGAGTGGTTCGTGGCCCTTGAGAAAAACATTTACCGTCTGTTCAACAAGTCCAGCAAGCTGACCTTCAAGTTCTGCGAGGTTTTTGATAACTGCCCCGGTGAGCATTCTCTCGTCTGGGTTGTATATGATGTTGACCGCGGCATTGCAAAGAACGTCACCCACGGTTTTGACGTTATCCCCGAAAACGACTATCTCGCAAGAGGCGATTACAAGGATCACATCAGAGTCTGCAAAAAGGAAATCGACCCCAAGAAGTCCGTTATCAACGGCACCTTCACCGTTGACGACCACGATGTCGGCGTAAGCCCTCTCAGACTTCTCGGTCTCATCAATATGTATATGCGACTTGTTGAGGCAAAGCAGCTTGAGGGTGTAGAATACGACTGATGCAAGTTGAATACGCCTGAGACTGTCAAAAAACACCGTACAGCGATAGAAAACGGAAGGGAAGATAGTGTGAAAGAAACCTATGAAAGGTGTCTTTCACGTTAAATCAGTTATTTTTATGAACTTTTTATAAAAGTTCATAAAAATAAGCAGCTTGTCAAAATAGTATTTTTGACAAGCTGAGCCGGTTGAAAATTTCAACCGGCTTTTTTCTTATCTTTTTCCGAGCTTCTCAAGCGTTTCGCCTGCAACGCGGTAAACCGTCCAGTCGCTCATGGGTTCTGCGCCCATGGAGCGATAAAAATCTATGCTCGGAGTGTTCCAGTCAAGGCACCACCATTCAAGGCGTCCGCAGCCGCGGTCAACGGCAATGCGCGCCAGCTCTGTCAGAAGTGCCTTTCCGCAGCCCTTTCCCCGAAACTGCGGTCTTACATACAAGTCCTCAAGATATATCCCCGCTCGTCCGAGAAAAGTTGAGAAATTATGAAAGAACAGGGCAAAGCCGACTTTTTCGCCGTCCTCCGCGGCAAACAGCACCTCGGCCTTTTTCTCGTCAAAAAGCCAGTGCTCCAGGGTTTCCGCATCGGCAACCACTTCATCAAGCATTTTTTCATAGTCCGCCAGCTCTTTTATAAACTGCAGAACGGTTTCCGTATCTTTTCTTTCCGCAAAAACAAATTCCATAATGCCGCCTTATTTTTCCCATGTGCGCTCGGAGATGATATATCTCGGGCGCGCTTTTGTTTCCATATAGATTTTTCCGATATACTCACCGATTATGCCGAGGGAAACAAGCTGAACACCGCTTACAAAGCAGATGATGCAGGTCATGCTTGCCCAGCCCTGCACGGTATTTCCGCAGAGGGCGGAAACAAGCGCCCAGATGCAGCCGATGAAGCTTATGAGTGCAACAATCAGCCCAAAGCTCATAATAAGGCGCAGAGGCTTTACGGAAAGACTCGTTATGCCGTCGGCGGCAAGTCCGAGCATCTTTCTCAGGGGATATTTGCTCTCGCCCGCCATGCGTTCCGCACGCTCATACTCCACGCTTGTGCTCTTAAAGCCCACAAGAGGAATCATGCCGCGGAGGAAAAGATTAACCTCTTTGAAGCTTGCAAGTTCCTGCAGAACACGGGAGCTTACAAGGCGGTAGTCGGCATGGTTGTACACCACCTCAACGCCCATGGCGGAGAGGAATTTATAGAAGCCCTGGGCTGTTGTTCGCTTAAAGAAGGTGTCGCTTTCCCTTGAGGAGCGCACACCGTAGACCACCTCGCAGCCGCCCAGATATTCCTCCACCATTTTGTCCATGGCGTTTATATCGTCCTGACCGTCGCAGTCGATGGAGATGGTGATGTCGCATACGTCCTTGGCCTCCATGAGCCCCGCCAGCACCGCGTTCTGATGCCCTCTGTTGCGGCTCTGGGAAATGCCCAGATAATGCCCGTCGCTTTCCGCAAGGTCGCAGATAATATTCCACGTACCGTCCCTGCTTCCGTCATTGACAAACAGCACACGGCTGTCGGGGGAGATTTTGCCTTCACCCGAAAGCTGCGTTATTTTATTCAGAAACATGGGCGCGGTTAAGGGCAGCACCTCCTGCTCGTTATAGCAGGGGACCACGATATAGAGAACGGGTGCAGTTTTCATTTTCTGTTATCCTCTACAACATAAATCTGGAACTCGCCTCTGGCGGTGTGGACGCCCTCATCGTTGTAAACATTGGTTTCCACAAGCACGACGGTTCTTCCGTCTTTAATTATTCTGCCCTCGGCACGCAGCTTTTTACCCTTTGAGGGACGGATATAGTACATATTTCCGCTTAAGGTAAGGCCCCTGCGGTCAAGCTGGCTGACGGCAACACCCGCCGCCACATCGCAGAGGGAATACACGAAGCCGCCGTGGGCCATGCCCCAGGGGTTCATGGCTTCGGGACGGAGCTCGCCCTCCACAACGCAGAAATCCTTTCCGATGTCTGTTACCTCAATGCCGTTGTATTTATTATAGGCGCAGCGTTCATTCACCCGCTGCATAATTTCTTCCTTAGTCATTATTAATCCCACCTCATTGCCCTTAATTATATCCGCGCGGGAATATAACGTCAAGCGCAAAGAAAAAGGGACAGCCTTGCTGTCCCTTTTTCTGCGTTTCTGAAGAACTATATCGTTTCCGCTGAGGCTTGCGGTAATATAATCTCCGCTGCCTATGCTGCCGTCAAGCAGCATCTCCGCCGCCTTGTCCTCAATGAGCGTGCGTATGGTGCGGCGAAGCGGTCTTGCTCCGTATTTTTCGTCATAGCCCTTTTCCGCAAGAGCATTCACCGCCTCCTCCGTCACCTCAAGCTCCATGCCCAGCTCCTCAAAGCGCTCCGACACAAGCTGAAGCATACGCCGGGTTATGCTCTGTATATTCTCCTTTGAAAGTCTGTGGAAAATTATCCGTTCGTCGATTCGGTTTAAAAGCTCGGGGCGGAAGGTGGCCCTCAACTCCTCATTGATCGTGTTTTCAAGCTCAAGCTCCTCTGCGGCTGAATTTGCGGGCGAGGCAAAGCCTATGCGCCGCCGTCCCTCCGTTATGGCCTTCGCGCCGATGTTTGAAGTCATGACCACAACGGTATTGCGGAAATCCACCCTGCGTCCCGCGGAGTCTGTCAGATGACCGTCATCGAGGATTTGCAGAAGTATGCCCCACACGTCCTCGTGAGCCTTTTCGATCTCATCGAAAAGCACCACAGACCAGGGGTGTCTGCGCACCTTTTCCGTAAGCTGACCGCCCTCCTCGTAGCCCACATAGCCAGGCGGCGAGCCGATGAGCCGTGACACGCTGTGCTTTTCCATATACTCGGACATATCAAGGCGGATCATGGCATTGCTGTCACCGAACACCGCCTCCGCAAGCGCACGGCAAAGCTCGGTTTTGCCCACCCCCGTAGGCCCGAGAAACAGGAAGCTGCCCACAGGTCTTGAGGGGTCGGAAAGCCCCACGCGTCCACGGCGGATCGCCCTTGAGACTGCGGAAACCGCCTCCTCCTGCCCCACGATTTTCCCGTGGAGGATTTCCTCCATATCACGAAGGCGTTGGGCATCGTCTGAATCAATATTTGTGACGGGTACTCCCGTCCATACAGACACCACCTGCGAGATATCCTCGCTTGTGACAAGCGTTCCGCCCGCGACACGCACACGCGCCGCTGCCTCGTCCACAAGGTCGATGGCCTTGTCGGGCAGAAAGCGGTCGTTTATATAGCGCACGGAAAGGTCGATGGACGCCTCAAGCGAGGGACGGCTTATTTTCACCTTGTGATGTCCCTCAAGGCTTTCCCGCGCCGCAAGAAGCATTTTCATCGTCTGCTCTCTCGTGGGCTCATTTACCCGCACGGGCTGAAACCGCCGCTCCAGCGCCGCGTCCTTTTCCACATGGCGACGGTATTCCTCAAGGGTCGTGGCACCGACAATCTGCACCTCGCCGCGTCCCAAAGCGGGCTTGAGGATATTCGCCGCGTCGATTGCGCCCTCTGCGGAGCCTGCGCCGATTATGGTGTGGATCTCATCTATGAAAAGTATGACATCTCCCGCTTTTTTAACGTCCTTGAGGACGGCCTTCACACGCTCCTCAAAGTCGCCGCGGTATTTTGTTCCCGCAAGAAGCGCGGGCAGGTCAAGGGCCACAAGGCGCTTCCCCGAAATGTTTTCGGGTGCCTTTCCCGAGGCTATGTGCAGGGCAATTCCCTCCGCAACCGCAGTCTTGCCGACACCCGGCTCGCCTATGAGCACGGGATTGTTTTTCGTCCTGCGGGACAGTATCTGAATACTGCGGTTTATTTCCTCATCACGCCCCACCACAGCTTCAATTCCGCCGTTCACCGCAAGCATAGTCAGGTCGCGGCTGTACTGGTCGAGCACCCTTGTTTCATTGTGGCGGGTGTTTGTTTTTGCCGCAGTCTGCTGAGTGGGCTTGGGCTTCGATGTACCCGAGCCGAAAACCGACATGATGTCGGTGTATAAATCGTTTAAATCACAGCCTGCGGACTTCAGCGCCGCCGCGCCCGCACAGTCCGGCTGACGCAGAATGCCCAGCAGAAGATGCTCCGTCCCGATATAGCTGTGTCCCAGCGAGCTTGCGTCCACGGAGGCCTTTTCAATGGCGTTCCAGGCGTGCTTTGTGAGTCCCTGCGCGGGAATCCCCGGCGCACCGAGTCCCTCGCTGCCTGTGACGGTGTTTTTTACCGTTCTTTCGCTGACGCCGTGCTCACGCAGGATCTTCGCGCCCAGACCTGCTCCCTCACGCAGTATGCCGAGCAGAAGGTGCTCCGTACCCACATAGCTGTGGCCGAGGCTGAAGGCGGAAAGCCGCGCCTGCTCAATGGCCTCCTCCGCCTTTTCGGTGAATTTTTCATTATTCTTCAAGGTGAATCCCCCCTGCACTATGATAAGCTTTACGGCGCGCCGAACCTGCCGAAACAGGCACGGCACACAGCGATTATCCCCAAAAATTCAAATTATTATCTGCCCCCTTCAATAAGCCTTTGCTTTTTTGCGCTTATGTGTTAAAATCTGAATTAATCCAAGTTGAAAATACATACACGGAGGTTATCTCATGGCTTTTGTAATTACCGAAAAGTGTTTTCTCTGCGGCTCCTGTGCCGAGCAGTGCCCCGCCGAAGCAATCGAAACGGTGGACGACCACTATGTTATCAATCCCGAAAAATGCCTTTCCTGCGGTGCCTGCGCCGCCCAGTGTCCCGCGGAAGCGATCGCAAAGGTAGAGGACGAGGAATACGTTGCCGAGGGTATTGAGGACATCGTCGTTGAAATCGAGGAAATCGCCGGCGAAGAGGACGAGCCCTGCTACAAGATAGACTATGACAAGTGCCTTTCCTGCGGCTCCTGTGCCGAGCAGTGTCCCGCCGAGGCAATCGCAATGGACGAGGAGTCCCGCTATGTTATCGACCCCGAAAAATGCGCACGCTGCGGCTCCTGCGCCGAGCAGTGCCCTGCCGAAGCAATTTCTCTTTGCTGAAAAAAGGCGGTGTGCCACGCACACCGCTTTTTACGCCGAGGACGAAAATATGTACGATTTTGCTGAACTGTGGCAGAACGGGCCCCGCTTTGCCCAATCGGAGCATTTCAGGCTCGGAACGGACTCTGTGCTGCTTGCCGATTTTGTAAACGCGGGCAAACGCACAAAAGGAATTGACCTGGGCTGCGGCTCGGGAATACTGCCGCTTCTGCTCCTTACAAAAAACGAAAAACTGCATATTACGGGGCTTGAAATCAATCCCCATGCCGCCGCCTTTGCGGAGGCAAATCTCCGGGAAAACGGTCTTGAAGAGCGCGGCAGAATAATTGTGGGCGACATCAGAAGCCACAGAGAGCTTTTTGCCTCGGGGGAATTTGACCTCGTGGTTTCAAACCCGCCCTATTTTGCCGAGGGCAGCGGTGCCGTTTCGCCCCGCCATGACCGCGCCGCCGCAAGAGGCGAGCTGCTGTGTACTCTTGAGGACATCGTGTGCGCCGCAAGCTATCTCTGCCGCACGGGCGGAGCCTTTTTCATGGTGCATCGGGCGGAGCGCCTTACGGACGCTCTGTGCCTTCTGCGGCAGCACGGTCTTGAGCCGAAAAGACTACGCACGGTTTCCCACAGCGCAGAAAAAGAGCCGTCCCTTGTCCTCATCGAAGCAAGGCGCGGCGGAAGTGCGGGCATTAAGCTCATGCCGCCGCTTTTCATACGCAATTCCGACGGCAGCGAAACCGAAGAAATACTCAGGATTTATCACAGGGAGGTCACTCCATGAGCGGAAAACTTTATCTTGTGGGTACACCCATAGGCAACCTCGGCGATTTTTCGCCCCGAGCAGTCGAAACCCTTGAAAGCGTTGATTTCATCGCCGCCGAGGACACGCGGGTCACTCTGAAGCTTCTCAATCATTTCGGAATACGCAAGCCCCTGGTGAGCTATTTTGAGCACAACAAATACGCCTCGGGCGCAAAGATCTTCGCTCGCATTGAGGCGGGCGAAGCCTGCGCTCTCGTTACCGATGCGGGCATGCCCGCCATCTCCGACCCGGGCGAAGACATCGTGCGTATGTGCGCCGAAAACGGCATCGAGGTCGTAACCGTACCCGGTCCCTCGGCGCTCATCTCCGCCATTGCGCTTTCGGCGCTTTCCACACAGCGCTTCTGCTTTGAGGGCTTCCTTTCCACCTCGAACAAAAGCCGCCGCCAGCATCTTGAAAGCCTCAGGAGCGAGCGCCGCACCATGATTTTTTATGAGGCGCCCCACAAGCTCCTTCGCACACTTGAGGACATGAAGGAGGTCTTCGGAGCAGACAGAAAAATTTCCCTCTGCCGTGAGCTTACAAAGCTTCACGAGGAAACCCTGCGCACCGATTTTGCGGGAGCTCTGGAGCACTTCACCGAAACCGCTCCCAAGGGTGAATTTGTGCTTGTCATTGAGGGCGCCCCCGAAGAGGAAAGCGGCTTTTCCATGGAGGACGCGCTGGCGCTTGTGGAAAAATATCGCGGCGAGGGACTTTCCCATAAGGCCGCCTGCAAAAAGGCCGCCGCCGAAAGCGGCTTCAAGACAAATGAGCTTTACGATGCCTCAATAAATGTATAAACAGACAGCACCGCCAATACAATGTATTGACGGTGCTGTTTGTTCGGGTAATAAAAAACCGCAGTCTTCCCGACTGCGATTTTTCATTATCAGGCCTTTTCCTTCAGCTGCTTGATGCACTCGGGGCAGACATTCTTTCCCTTGTAGCTTACGATGCCCTTGGTGTTGCTGCAGAAAATGCACGCAGGGTTGTACTTGTGAAGAATGATGTTGTCACCCTCAACAAAGATTTCCAGCGCATCGCGCTCTGCAATATCAAGCGTGCGGCGAAGCTCGATGGGAAGTACTATACGTCCGAGCTCGTCTACCTTTCTGACAATTCCGGTAGATTTCATAGGTGTTCTCTCTTTTCTTTATTTTGGAAAAACTTATTCATACTAAACTTTGAAATAATTATACCAAATGTTTAATTAAAGTCAACAAGTTTAAATGATTATCCACATTTTTACATATATTGTGCAAAATCAAGTTTGTATCGGCATACTTGTTCGAGGTTTATTATATGATGTTGAGCTTGTTTTGGTTGTCATTTATTGGGATTTCGCTGTTATTTTCGCTTTTTACTGGCACAGAGGCGGCCGTAGGAGCCGCCGCGCTTGAGGGAGCGGAAGCCGCAGTCAGCTTCACCCTGAGCATAGGAGGCGCAATCTGTCTCTGGTGTGCAGTCATGGAGCTTATGCGCGTCTGCGGCATTGCCGACGCTCTTGCAAAAGCTCTGCGTCCCGTGCTCCGACGGCTGTTCCCCGAGGCATCGGCAAGAAACGAGATTCTTCAGCCGCTGTCCGCAAATGTCAGCGCAAATCTTCTGGGTCTCGGCAATGCCGCAACACCCGTGGGAATCAAGGCGGCACAGGGTATGGCGGCACTCGGTGAACGGGGCGTTGCCTCAGATGAGTTGTGCAGGCTCGTTGTTCTGAACACCGCATCAATTCAGCTTCTGCCCACAACCATAGCCGCGATCCGTGCCGCAGAGGGCGCCTCCGTTCCCTTTGATATTCTGCCTGCCGTGTGGATAAGCTCAGCCCTGTCCGTAGCGGCGGGACTTGCGGCGGCGCGGTTTATGGAGAAACGGAAGCGATGAGCCTTTTTCTCACGCTTGCCGTTCCGCTTATTCTGCTTTTCGTGGGACTGTGTGCCGTTATAAAGGGCATTGACATCTTCCCCGCCATGACCAAAGGCGCTCTTGAGGGACTGAAAACAGTTAAGGATATGTTTCCCGCTCTGGCTGTGCTTTTCCCCGCCATATATATGCTTCGTGCCTCAGGCGCTCTTGAGGCGTTTTCAGAGGTTCTGAGACCTTTTTTCGCTTTTCTCGGGATTCCGCCCGAGGTTGCGCCGCTGGCGCTTCTGCGGCCTGTCAGCGGCAGTGCGGCAACCGCTGCCGCCGCCGACATAATTCACACCGCAGGGGCGGATTCTCTTGTAGGGCGCACAGCGGCGGTGATGATGGGCTCAAGCGAAACGACCCTTTACGTCATAGCTGTGTATTTCGGTGCGGCAAAAATAAAGGACACCCGTCACGCGATCCCCGCGGCGCTATGCGCAGACGCGGCGGTGTTCCTCATATCCGCATGGATTTGCCGCCTGCTTTACGGGTAGCAACGTGCGGCTCACCGGCATATCATGTGTCGGGTGAGTTTCATTGAATTTTGTACTTATAACCGCAGGCGGTATTGCTCTTTGCAGTCTTGTAGGTGCCGTCATCGGTTTTCTTTTTGAGGATATACCCCCTGCCGTTGAAGATGCGGTATCGGGCTGTGCCGCAGGCATAATGCTCTGTGCGGCGGTGCTCGGGCTTGTGGTCCCGTCCATTGATTTTTCCGGCGGCAGCGGCGCATGGCTGCCCGCCGTGGGCATTTTCTGCGGCGCTGCATTTCTCAGCCTCATCAACCGCGCAGGACCTCGGCTTGCGGGAAGTCTGGGCATGAAAAAGGGCGACGACGCAAGCCGCAGCCGCGCTCTTGCCTTTGTTGCCGCCATCGCCATTCATCATTTCCCTGAGGGCATAGCCGCGGGAGTGAGCTTCGGCACGGGTGATATTTCCGATGCCGTTGCCGTTGTAAGCGGAATTGCCTTTCAGAACATTCCCGAGGGCATGATAATCATTCCTCCCCTGCTGAAAAACGGAACGGGCAGAAGGCGTGCCGCCGTCGTTGCCTTTTTCTCGGGCGCGGTTGAGGTGCTGGGTGTGTTTTTCGGATACTTCGCAATCACGCTTTCCACCGCAATTCTGCCCTTTGCCCTTGCCTTTGCCGCAGGCACGATGCTGTATGTCATTGTTGACGACATGGTGCCGCAGACACACCTCCGGCAAAGCGGCAGGCTTTCAACCTATATGCTTCTGCTGGGCTTCTGTCTTATGCTGGTCATCAATTTCTTTTTCGATTAACCGCAGAAAGACCGTTCCTATGGGTAACTCGCCATAGGAACGGTCTTTTTATCTGTCACTGGGGCCCGGGTCATAGTCCCCGTAGATGAAATCATCAATATCCGTATTCATCACATCACCTCTGATTAATAGCACATACATTCAGTATATGCGGGAGAGGCGGGATTAATGATTGAAGATTATTCTGCTTTAATCGTTATGCACACAAGCTCGGGGCGGTTGAACAAACGGGGAACGGAAACGGAATTTCCCAGTCCTCTTGAAACAACAAGCTTGTAGCCGCCGCAGTCATAGATACCGCCGTCATAATCCGGAAACAGAGTGCGGTCGGTGCCGATAAGACCGCCGATGCCCGGCAGACGTATAAGTCCGCCGTGGGCATGACCGCACAGGATCAGGTCAACGGGCAGGTCGGGATACTCCTCCGCCCAGTAGTTTCTGTGTCCGAGAAGCACGGTGTATTCATTGGAAAGCTCTCCCCGGAGCGTTTCCGCAACCTCGTCGGGTGCTGCCATTCCCTCCCAGCTGTTCGGGTCCTCAACTCCCGCAAGAACAATGCGTTCTCCGCCGCGCTCAAGCGTTACATATTCGTTTTTCAGGTAGGTCACGCCGAAGCGGTCAAAATAAGCGCAGAGCGCCTCAAGCTGTCCCGAGGCAAAATCGTGGTTTCCGCTTACGAAGTAAAGGGGCGCAATTCCCTCAATCGCTTCAAGCAAGGCCTCCACATTTGGAAGCTGCTCCTCTCCGGTTATTATATCACCGGTTATCGCTATTATGTCGGGCCTCTGCGCCCGCACCTTTTCCGCAAGCTCTTCTGCAAAAGCTGCTCCGTGGAAGTCTGAAATCTGCACTATTTTAAAGCCGTCGAATGCCGCGGGAAGTCTGCCGCTTAAGACTGTGTAATTCGTCACTTCTATATTCACGGCGCTGTCATGCACGAAAAATGCCAGCAGCGCAGCCGTTATGAGCAGAACGATTACGCCTCTGCCGCGTTTCTTTTTGCGTTTTTTCAAATTCAAGCCTCCGCATTAAGATGACTGCAATTGTAGCACAGCAGGTCTGAAAGTTCAACTTTTCATCAGCTTCAACAGCTTTTCCACCGTCTGCACCTCGAAGCTTGCCGATTTTTGTTGTTTTTTGACGATGCAAAAATTTGCCTCTTGCTATTGAAAGAATTAATATGTTGAGTTATAATAAAATATCTACCTATACTGGCGGTGTTCAGAAGCGGTGTATAACACCGCAGCCGCCGTACAAAAGAAAAGGATGATACTTTTATGAGCGCTTCTACTGAAAGAAAAAACCGTATCGCTGCCAAGTCTGACGGCACCCACAAGAAAACCATCGCCGCACAGAAGGAAGCCGAAAAGCAGAGAAAAGACAAAATCAAATGGTCTGTTGTCGGTGCAATTATTTTTGTTTTTGTTGTCGCAGTTATTTATCTTAACACCGGCATATTCTACAGAAATACCACCGCAGTTTCCATCGATATTGAAGAATATGAAACCGACACGGTTTCAATTCCCGCGCAGACCGTTGATTTTTCCATCGCACAGGTGAATTACGTCTTCCGTACCGGCTACAATGACTTTGTCAACCAGTACGGCAGCATGGCAATGTATATCGGTCTTGACACCTCCAAGTCCCTCAAGAGCCAGCCCTGCTCCTTCAGCATGACCGCTGAAGAGGGCGAAGATGAGGATTACACCTGGTATGACTACTTCATGGATCAGGCCGTCAGCCAGCTTCAGCAGTTTGCTATTCTCAAGGCCTATGCCGATGCCGCAGGTATCGAGCTTACCAAAGAGGACAACATTGCTATCGAACAGAGCGTCAATGCCTTTGTGGAAAGCGCAAAGGCAGCCGGTGCCTCCCTTTCCCAGTATTACGGCAAGGGCTTTAATGAAGATGTGCTTCGCAGCGTTCTTGAGCTTGGCTATCTTGCAGATGAAGTCAGCAGCAGCATCGCAGCTTCTAAGGATTTTTCCGCAGAGGAAATCACCGCACACTACACCGAAATCGCAGACGATTACGATTACTACAGCTACAGCTTCTATCTTGTTGAGGCCGAAACCGGAGTTGCGGAGGACGGCATGACACCCGTACCCGCCACCGACGAGGCAATGGCAGCAGCCGAGGAAGCCGCGAACAAGATCATGCGCGCCGTCAGAGCAGGCGACCTTGAGGGTGCGGTTATCGCTGTTATGGGCGAGGACGTCGTTCCCCAGCATGACGAGGCCGTCGAGGGCGTTGCAGAGGAAGGCCACGTTCACACCGCTTCCACCGCTGCCGAACACATTCAGGGTATTAATCTTGAGCCCGCACTTGCCGAGTGGCTCAAGAGCGAAAACCGTCAGGACGGCGACATTGAGGTTGTCAAGGCAGACGGTGTCGGTTTCTATGTTGTTCTCTTCTCCGAGCGCCACACCGAAACCGATGTTACCAGTGAATCCGGAGACGCTCCCTACTGCGACTACATTTCAGAGCAGTCTCTTCGCGACAATCTTGTCAGCGAATGGAACACCAACATCTTCAACGCAATTCTCAAGGACAGCACCGCAGACCAGAAGTTCGGTGCAAGATACATTTCCGCTATGTAACAGAATTAAAAAGGCCGCCAACGGCGGCCTTTTTTGGTGAAAAGAATGGATGAAAGAACTCTCCGCGCCCGTATGCTGCTGGGTGCGCAGGCAATGGAAAAACTTCACAGCAGCCACGTTGCCGTTTTCGGTCTTGGCGGTGTTGGCTCATGGTGCGCCGAGGCGCTTGTGCGCAGCGGTGTGGGCAGAATAACCGTCATTGACCGCGACACCGTGGGAGAAAGCAACATTAACCGCCAGCTCATTGCAACGGAAAAAACCGTCGGTCTTCCCAAGGCGGAGGTCATGAGGGCGCGGCTTCTTGAGATAAATCCCGACCTTGAGGTCACCGCAATCTGCGCCCATTACGACGCGGAGCATCGCGAGGATTTCTTCGCCGATTATGATTTCATTGTGGACGCAATCGACCTTGTTTCCTGCAAAATCGACCTTATTATAACGGCGCTCGAGCGCGGCATTCCCATTGTTTCCTCTCTGGGTACGGGCAACAAAAAGGACGCATCACAGCTTACGCTGTGCGATATAAAAAAGACCAGCGGCTGTCCGCTGGCAAGAGTAATGCGCAGGGAATTGCGCGCAAGAGGCATTGAGCATCTTGACGTTGTGTTCTCCCCCGAGGAGTCCATGGAGTGCGAGCAGACCGAGGCTCCTCCACCGGGACGCAGGAGCGTTCCCGGTTCGCTGGTATGGGTTCCCGCCACCGCAGGAATGCTTCTTTGTCAGCACGTTGTACTGTCGCTCACAAGGGAATAAAAAAGGAACACCGTCTTCGGAAGTGAAGACGATGTTCCTTTTTTATCTGCGATTATTTGCCGTACTTCTCGACTACATTAATAATAGCGTCAAAGATTGCAATTTCCTTGAAATCGCCATTCCAGAAAAAAACGTTCTGAACCTGCTCAAGAATAAAAACCAGTGCTTTTGTCATTTAAATATTCCCCTTCGAAAAATGTATTTTACGAGGCCGATACATGATTGTTTGGAAATAGTCATGTTTGTTTTTTCAACAAGCGTCGGCCTCAGGTCGCTCATCTATAAAGACGGAGGAATTTCCTTTACGTTTCACAATTTTTAAAAAATCTTGCAGATATTGACCGCATAGGTTATAATAGGCAGGCGAAAACAATTTTTATATATTTCCGGGTGTAGCCCAGTTGGTAGGGCGCTTGGTTTGGGACCAAGAAGCCGGGAGTTCGAGTCTCCCCACTCGGGCCAACAAAGAACACACTTTTGTCTACCAAAAGCGTGTTCTTTGTTTATCCAAGCCGCAGGCTTGGTATATCATCACGCGTCAGCGTGTATATCATCAAAGACGGCTTGCCGCCTTTGTATCTCATCACGCCATAGGCGTGTATAAAATCTTTCTGCGGCTTGATGAGATACAGCACTTTGTGCTGATGATATACAACCCCTGCGGAATTGATGATATACAGCCCTTGCGGGCTGATAACAAAGTTACGCATTGATTTCTTGCGCGAACAATGATACATTTCTTTTGAATGGAAGGAGTGATTTTATGGCAAAAAACTTTTTGCTCGAATATTCAGAACAGCTTGCAACCGAAATAGAGTTGCTTTGCCAAAAAATCAAAGCACCGTCCAACACTCTTTTTCAGATTCGTAAAAGTTCAAGTAGTGTTTATGCAAATATAAGAGAAGCAAATTACGGGCAAAGCAAAGCGGATATGCTTTCAAAATTTGAAATTGCCCTCAAAGAATGCAATGAAACAGAGGGTTGGTTGAAGTTGTTGTTCAACACAAAGAGCATTGATGAAAAAACATATAAAAACAACAGAAATCTGTGCGGCAGAATCAGACGAATGCTTATTGCAAGCTGCAAAACATTGAAAAATACGTTATAAGCATTCCGATAAATCATAATTTGTAAGGGGGTAATGTTATGAGTAAGAAAAAGAAGATACGCATACTAATAATAGCTCTATTTGTTCTTTGGCTGATTATAGGCGTAACCGATTTTGTCAGAGTGCATAGTTTTGAAAAGCCACTATTTTGTATTGGAACAAAAACTGCTGATGATGGCGGCTCCGGACATTATGTGGGTTTAGGATATTCTGTTGACATTGAGGGAAATTTCATGCCGGAAGACGAGTTACCGGGTGTTACTGAATTCGGTTATTATATTTTTGGAATCCATGTTGAATCGGGCGTGAGAGATTGACAAATCTCGGTTTGTCGGGACGTACCTTTTGGTCGTACTTACCTATAGATCGGTACAATTTGGTCGCTTTTAGACAAAAGAACCAGTCATCCAAAAGGATGACTGGTTCTTTTGGTCCGCACTTCGTGCGTGATTTATCCGCTTCGCTCAATTTACAATGAGAGGGGATAACCAATCCCCTCTCATACTCTCCCCATGCAAGATTTCAGCGTCTGCCGTCGAACTTGTGACCTCTATTTGAGCGAGCATGGCGCGGTGCCTTGCGGAGGGCGGCATAAGAAGCCGTCTTCAATTGCCGCTTGTCAAATAAATACAGCCGTGTTATATTATCCCAAAAGGAGGCTTGCTTTATGAAGAGATCAATTGCAATTATTCTGATAATTCTGGCATTGTTTTCGCTCTCCGCCTGCTCCGGCAGCTCCGAACCCG
>JAZRZJ010000007.1:0-57503 GCA_045601285.1 Oscillospiraceae bacterium | reverse complement strand
TGCTATTATCTTGCCGTCGGCAACAGTGACGGAAATAGTAGCAAATCCGCTGCCGCTGGTGTTGCTGCCGTTATTGGCAAGTACCACGCCCTTACCGTCTTTTACGGAAACTATCAGATAGGTCTTGCCCATCTCGAACTTGTCCGTCAGCGTGTAGACGGTATCGCCTTCGGGAGGATCTACAGGTGTGTCGCTGCCGCCGCCAAGCTTAATGGTCTCGGGTTTGCCGACTACAGTTGCGTTCTCAGTGTAGTATGTAAGAGTTACGGTATCGCTGCCGATAGCCGCAACAAGGCCCTTGCCCTTGACAAAGCCGCTGCCAGTGCCGTAATCACTGTCACTCATGCAGCCGGCTGCCGCATAGGTGAAGTCAATTGAAGTCCCCTCAAGAGATTCTGTGTAGATAGTATCATAATGAGGATCGGAGTCGGTATGATTGTGACCCCAGAGGAAGATTATAGTGTGGTCATCTGCATACTCGTTCAAGGTGCTTATCATAGCATCCTTGTTTGCAATGCTGCGGTAGCCCTCATTGTGGAGCGGGAAGTGGGAGAGTATGAAGATAGGACGGTCAGTCGGTGCCGTCTTGAGATAATTGCCGAGAGCGGTTATATCTTCAGTTCTGAGATTGTTATTGGTGCTGCTTGCCACGCCGAAGCTGTACAAGATATAGTCGTCGGTGACGAGCTTTTCACCGTTCTGAGCATAGTAACTCTTAGTGGAATTAGATGTGGAACCGAAGCTGCCGTTCTGCCACTCGTGATTGCCTGCTACGAAGAAGCCGTTGCCTGAGACAAGCTTGCTGTTTCTGACTACGTCGATAACAGCCTGAGCGTCAGACCAGAAGGTATCTCCGGTTGCACCTGCATCGCCCATATCACCGCAGGCACCGAAATCGGCGAAGGTGATATTTCCAAGCTTTGCAGAAACATTGCCGAGCCAGTTGGAAAGTCTGTCGGCTGAATTATCATTTGTCTTATTGTGAGCGTCGGAAGTAAAGCCAAGGTAAATTACATCGCCGGTGGGGGGTACAGGAGGACCAACGGGAGTATCGCCGCCGTCACCTACGGTGAGGTTGATTATTGCGGTATATGTGCTGCCACTCTGTGAGCTTCCTTTGCCGGTGCAGGTAATAGTAGTATTACCTTCTTTTAATCCCTTAACTGTAACCGTTCCGGCTTGCGTGTTGGAAATGTTGAAGCTTGATCCGCCTGTAATCTGTGCTACAGATGTATCTGCGGATACATTTGTGAATGTCTTTGCTTCTGAACTCTTATGTGTAACATCAATATTGATCGTTTCACCTACCGCGATGGTTACGTCTTGGGTCGTAGCAGTACCCTTGGTTGCCTCGATCTCTATTGTCCTGACTTCAGGCTCGTCGCTGACACCGGTGCCTACGGTGAGGTTAAGGGTTGCCTTTCTCTCGCTACGTGTATTCCCGTTGGTGAAAGTAACCGTGGTAGTACCGTCCTTGAGGCCGGTTATCACTATGTCGCCCGTTCCGCTCTTCTCGATGTTTACAGAGGCGGGTTCTGCCTTTGCAACGCCGTCCTTACTGAATGTTGCAGTAAAATCATATGCGTTGCTGGTGCTGCCATTTGTAAGTCTTACTCTTACGCTCTCGTCGACCGCAATGGTCTTGCTAGCGCTCGGCGGATTGGATGAATCGGGTGTAAGCTCAACATCTGCCTTGACTTCAGGCTCGTCAGGCTGCTCGCCGCCGCCGTCGCCCTTGACAAAGATGTAGACTTCGCCGAGATTATTCTCGCTTGCGGCGGCCTTGAAGCTGCCGTTAGATGTACCTATGTAGTAATCCTGAGGATTAGTGCCATAAGGATAGGATACATGGTTCTTTGAGGTATATCCGAAGCCTCCGGCACTGTAGCTCTTGTCGCCCGTCTTGATATAGGGGTTGCTGCCGCCGTTTACCTTAAGAACAGTATCGCCGTTATACAGACCAATAGTGCTTTCTGAGGATGCAGGATTGGCTTCCCATTCTGCCTTTTCAAGTCCTGTTGCTATTATCTTGCCGTCGGCAACAGTGACGGAAATAGTAGCAAATCCGCTGCCGCTGGTGTTGCTGCCGTTATTGGCAAGTACCACGCCCTTACCGTCTTTTACGGAAACTATCAGATAGGTCTTGCCCACCTCGAACTTGTCCGTCAGCGTGTAGACGGTATCGCCTTCGGGAGGATCTACAGGCGTTACGGGTGCAGAGGCCGTGGTCGCCTCAAAGAAATAGACGGCCTTTTCAGAACCCGACCTATTTGTAGCTTTAAAGTTACTGCTGCTCGAGCTGTAATACAGATAGTATGTGCTGCTACCGCCCTGATGCTTCAGAATACTATCACTATCGGAATACGTCCAATATCTGCCTGCATTCACAAGGGACGATGAAAAAGCAAGCTCTCCGCCGGAGCCCTCAATATACTTTCCGCCATTGGAAAGATTGAAGCCGCTGCCGTTTGTTTCTGTTTTCCACACGATCTCGGAAACGTCGCTGCTGATATAAAGATCATCAGTGCCATCCCCGTCAACATCGCCGCTCTGAATCGTTACCGATTCTCTTCCTATTTCGGAGTTATTGTTTTTGAACGCATAGGCGCCGCTACCAACTTCATTCGTATTTACGATGAGGTATTCCTTGTCTGCTTGCATTGCATTGACCAGCTTATAGACCGTTACATCGTCCGCTGCCGCAAATACGAATGTCGGCATGAGGCTGATGCACATGACAATGACAAGCAGTAGCGCCAGAGCTTTTCTGGTAATTGTCTGCTTATTTTTCATATCTCATTTTTCCTCCTTCGAAAGATTTGTGCGTTTTACAAAAAATAACATACACATTTAAACATAAGTATTATCACATTCTATTACATTTTTGTCAACAAATTAAAAAGCACTATTTTGATTAAAGTAATGTATGGTAATACTATATATAAATGTATATAAAACTACTGCCGGAGCTCTTCACCCTTGCTTTGCCATCACAAATATTTTTTTCTCACCAAGCATAACTCCGTCCACGGCAACAGTCAGGGTATATTCACCCCCTGTTTCGAACTTTACCCTATTCCAATCCATTTTCAAATTCAGTCCCTTGTAATCGGCGGGCAGGCATGTTTTGTCCTTTACGATCGGCATAGCCCCCTCAATGCTTGCGGTGATCTCGCTTTCATTGAACAGCTCCACCTTTATGCGGTGGGGCTTTGAGGCGTCTAAGCCCAAAAACGTCACAATGACAGCAAATGAAAACTGCCCGGGGAGCTGTTCCGGTGTGATGCTTGTCAATATTCCGTTTGCACACATTCCTCTCTCCTGATTGCCGGAGGCATTAAGGCAAAAAATAATATCCGATATCCTTGTCATGCGGTTTCCTCCCATTAAATTAAATTTATGGCTGAATTATACAGCATTTAAAACCGAATTTCCATATCCAACCGGAATTGTTCAGCTATTTTATTGTCGTTTGCCTTTTTTTGCCGGAAAAATTGAAAGATTTCAAAAAACAGCAATCGAAAACACTTGTTTTTGTTTATTATTTAATGTATACTTACTCTGCTGGTTTATAAGATATAGTAATCACTATTCACTAATTGAACAATCATTTCAGCAAACTAATAGCAAGTTTTCCAGGAGGCGCAACATGAAAAAGCGTATTATTTCCATAATCGTATGCATTTGCATGATTGTGGCAGTATTGTCATTGTGTGGATTTACGTTTGACAGCGGCAATGTCAAAAACGGTGCATACAAAGGAGATGTGTGGGAAGCCACAGGTAACGGCTCTCTCTCCTACTGCACATTCGACGGCACAAAACTCACCTTAAGCAAAACTGCAGTTGACAAGGGTGATAATTGCTTTGATATCAATCTCAAAGTGGTTGCCGAAAGCACAGATAAGCTTATCGTTCCCGGAGCTGCCGCAACCGTTCTCCTTATAGATGCTTCAGAGTCTATGAATTATTGCTCCGTATGCGGTCAGCAGTACTGCTGGGACAAAGCTCCCAGTCGCCTTGCCGCTGCAAAGAGTGCTGCTATCAGTTTCATTGACAGCTACAAGGGAGATGTTGTCGGCGCAGGTCGTTTTATCTCTCTCGTTCAGTTCAGCGATAAGGCAGCTGTTGCCTGCGGTTGGGTCGACGTATCCACTAAAGCAGGCTACGACGCCGCTGTAAAAGCCATTAACTGCATGGGTACAAATTACGGCACAAATCTTGATGCAGGACTTTGCACCGCAGCTTCTATGTTCGGCTCTCCCGACATCAGTTTTGTGTATCCCTCCAACAGATACGTTGTAACACTGTCTGACGGTGCACCAAACTACTCAAGGAGCGGTGGCTCCGGTATTTACGGCAGTGCGCAGGTCAATGCCGACACCTCCGCTGCAGCAGCAGCCCTCCGCAATTGCGCATCTGTTTATACCATTGGCTTTGGCACTCCCTGTGAATATACATATTACGGAGGCCCATCTGTAAACGATTTTCTGAAGTGCAGCATTGCAAATCCCGCTTTTGGCGGCTTTACCTTCGCTTACAGTGCCGACAACGCCTCTCAGCTTAATGCCGTATTCGCTGCCATCAGCAAAAGCATCAAGGCAAGCATCGGCAGCTCCGGCTCCGGTGCAATGGTTCTTGACCCCATGGGTGACTTTGTTTCCGTCATCGCCTGCCCCGACAATTTCAAGAGCGGTGAAAACGGATATGAATGGCAGCTGAGCAGTGTAGAGCCTAAGGTTGTCAATAAGTTCAATTGCACAACATATATCTACACCTATAATCTTACATACACCGTTAAGCTCGATGTAGATGCTGAGGGCTTCGACGACAGCGTATTCCATCCTGCAAACGGTCACACTTTCCTCAAGTGGTCCTGCTGTGAGTGCTTTGAATTTCCTGTTCCCGGTCTCAAAGGTGAAACCAGCCGTTATACTGTTATCTTCAATCAGGGCGCAAACGGCAGCATTGAAGGTCAGGACAGTGACGGCAACGTAATTTACAAAGATATCAAGAAATGGTCCGCTACTCCTGCTGCACCTGTCGTCAATCCTGACAGCGGCTTCAGCTTTATCGGGTGGCAGCCTGTTATCGCAGATGTAGTGACCGGCGACATTACCTATGTTGCCCAGTATGCCCCCCTTGAGAATACACAGTACAAAATTGAGTATTATCTTGAGCAGCTTGACGGCAGCTTTGCCTTAGACAAGACCGAGTACAAGTCCGGAATTACTGATACTGTTGCCGAGATAACTCCCGCAGATGAGCTCAGCTTCCCCGGCTTCACGCTTGACAAATCCGTTGACGGCACTTGCCTTTCCGGTAATATTGCAGGTGACGGCAGCCTCACTCTCAAGCTCTTCTATGTGCGTAACAGTTACGATTACAGCATAGAATACTACTACGGCGGTGTTCTTGATAACAGCAAGACCGAAACCGGACGTGCTAAGTACGGTGCGGTAATCAGCAGCTACACCGGCAAAGATGTTCCGGGCTACGCATTCACCAAGGTTGACAATCTGCCTCTTGTCATAGGCGAAGGCAATAACGTCATAAAGGTCTTCTACGATCCTCGCACCGATCTTGACTATACTGTTAATTACCTTTGGAACGGCACCGATATTCCCGTGTCCCCGTCCAAAACAGTGTATAATCAGGTTCTCGGCGCAGCTGCTGAGGAACTGCCCATGAATATTGAGGGCTACACTCCTGTCAGCAATGCTGCACAGAGCATTGTAATCGCGGCTGACAACAATGTTATTAATATCTACTACTACAAAAACGTGACCCTCACCGCAAACAGTGCTGAATTTGAGTACGACGGCGAGACTCACAGTGTCTCCGGCTTCAGCGGAGCACCCGCAGATGCCGCATTCGGTTCTATTGAAGTCGGCGCTTCCGGCGTTGTCTCAGGCACCTACCCCGCAGCATTTGCCGATGACGTTGTCGGTATGATCGACGGCACTGCAAAATATATAGTTGCCGATGCTGTTGACGGCAAGCTCGTTATTACACCCATTGCAACACCCATTGTCATCACCGCCAACAGTGCTGAAAAAGTATACGACGGCACTGCACTCACCGAATGCGGATACACATATACTGAAGGTGTTCTTCTCCCCGGTGACGAGCTCGTTGCCGTTGTTGAAGGCACTCAGCTTAATGCCGGTTCCTCCGCAAACGTCATCGTATCCTACAAGGTATTGCACGGTGATACCGATGTTACCGATCAGTACAGCTTTGCAGAATGTGTAAGCGGCACGCTGACCGTAACTCCCGCAAATGTTACTATCACCAGTGGCTCTGCAAGCAAATCCTATGACGGCAATGCACTTACCTGCGACACAGTTACCGCAACCGGATTTGTTGACGGCGAAGGCGCAAGCTACAATGTAACCGGAAGTCAGACCGAAATCGGCTCTTCCAAGAACACCTTTGAGTATACACTCAACGATGGAACAAATGCTGCAAACTACAACATTACTCTTATCGAAGGTACTCTTACGGTAACTCCCGAAGCAGCACCCAAGACCGGAGATGACAGCAACACCGCTCTTTGGGCTTGGCTCATGGGTCTTTCTGCAGCAGGCATTGCAGGCATTGCAATAACCCGCAAAAAAGATGAAGAAATATAATAATCAACAATAATTAAGGCGGGGGTTATTCCCCCGCTTTAATTATATATAAGGTAGATTCAAAATGAAAAAGCGTATATTAAGAAGCGTAATCCTTGCCTTGCTGATAATCACATTTTGCATTTCTGTGTTTATGCTGATATTTATAAAGGTTCGCGGAGACAAAGAACAGGCGGCGTTTGACCGTATTGCCGAGACAGTGAACTCCGCCGATGGGCTCGAGGGAACTGCGGACGATAGCACCCAATTACTTTCTAAATATATCGAATTATACAGTCAAAACGGTGATTTTGCCGCATGGCTGAAAATTCCCGGGACAGCCATAGATTATCCCGTAATGTATACTCCCTTTGAGCCTAACTACTATCTGCATCGCGCGTTTGACGGCTCTTCCTCCGTGAGCGGTACACCTTTTATCGGGTATGGTTGTACTCCGGATAGCGATTGCATAATTGTTCATGGACACAATATGCACAATGGCACTATGTTCGGGACCCTTGACAACTATACAGATGAAGGATTTTTTCATGAACATCCTTCTGTTATCTTTGACAGTCTTTATGAACAACGCGAATACAGGATCTTTGCGGCAGTAAAATGCGAGGTCGTTCCCTTCGGCAAGGTTGGATATAAATATTATGACCACGGCGGTAACCTGAGCGAAAAGGGATTCGCGGAGCTTGTGGGGTGGCTAATTGACAATTCGCTGTATGATACCGGCTTCACCCCTCCCCCTAATTCACAAATTCTGCTGCTTTCAACATGCAGCTACCATGACACTGACGGAAGATTTATAGTAGCAGCTTACTTAGAAAAATAACATATAATAAATTTACTCAAAACAGATGTATCGCTGTAAGCGTTTTCGTGTTCACACCTCCAGAAGCGATGAAATAAAACAACAGCCGCAGAACGAACTTGTTTTGCGGCTGTTATTGGCACCCCCGACGCGATTCGAACGCGTGGCCTTTCGCTTAGGAGGCGAACGCTCTATCCTGCTGAGCTACGGAGGCATATTGCTTTTGTATTTTAACCTACGCCATTGTAATTGTCAACCGGAACCGCCTTGCACCTTATGTCGAATTACAATTTAATATTAAACTTTCTGTGACAGCTATTGACTTTAAACCCAAAACAGCGGATAATGTTTTATTATACTGTTTATATAATTTACTCGGAAGGATTTTTCAGATGCTGAAACTCAAAGGCATAACCAAAGATTACACCATGGGCGACGATACCGTCCACGCGCTGAAGGGCATTGACCTTGAATTCCGCGAAAGTGAATTTGTGGCAATCCTCGGTCACTCCGGCTGCGGCAAGACCACGCTGCTTAACATCATCGGCGGTCTTGACCAATACACCGAAGGCGACCTTATAATAAACGGCAAGTCCACCAAGGACTTTGAGGATCGTGACTGGGACAGCTATCGCAATCACTCCGTCGGCTTTGTTTTTCAGTCATACAACCTCATTCCCCACCAGACCGTTCTTGCAAACGTTGAGCTTGCGCTTACCCTTTCGGGCGTCAGCAAAACGGAACGCAGGGAGCGCGCAGCCAGAGCTCTCGAGCAGGTGGGTCTCGGCGACCAGCTCAGCAAGAAGCCCAATCAGATGTCGGGCGGTCAGATGCAGCGAGTTGCCATTGCCCGTGCTCTTGTAAACGATCCCGATATTCTGCTTGCCGACGAGCCCACGGGTGCTCTTGACTCCGAAACCAGTGTGCAGATAATGAACATTCTCAAGGAGATTTCCAAGGATAAGCTCATTATCATGGTTACACACAACCCCGAGCTTGCGGAGGAGTATGCCTCTCGCATTATCCGTCTTAAAGACGGTCTCATTACCGCAGACTCCCAGCCCTATGAAACCGCAGAATCGGCAACCACCGGGCTAAAGCTCAAGAAAACCGCCATGAGCTATTTCACCGCACTCACTCTGTCGCTGAATAACCTCATGACTAAAAAGGGGCGCACCCTGCTTACCGCCTTTGCGGGAAGCATCGGCATTATCGGAATTGCGCTTATTCTGTCCATATCCACAGGTGTCAACAACTACATTGACGACATTCAGGAGGACACTCTCTCCTCCTACCCCATTTCAATTCAGGCCGAAAGCGTGGATATGTCAGCGCTGATGACCACTCTCATGGGGCTCAACGCCGACAACGAGGAAAACGCCCACGACAATGACGCGGTTTACTCGAACACCATTTTCTACGACATGATGAGCGCCATGAGTAACGCGGAGGTTGAAACAAACAACCTTAACGCATTCAAGAAATTCCTTGAAAAAGAGATGGCTGGCAAAGGCACAACCGACCTGAAGGACCACGTTACCTCCATTCAGTACAGCTACAACATTGCGCTTAACCTCTATACCGAGGACGACGACGGCAAAATCGTCAAGTCCGACATTATGACGCTTCTGAGCTCCATGCGCGCAGGCGTTATAGGCGAAGAGGCAGAAAGCTCCGTAAACTCCAGCATAAACGATATGACGAGCCTCTCCTCCGCAGGCACAAGCCAGCTTGTTGTCTGGCAGGAGATGCTGCCCGGTGACGACGGCGAGCTTATAAACGACCTCATTCCCAAGCAGTATGACCTGCTCTACGGCGAATGGCCTCAGAACTACGACGAGGTCGTGCTTATTGTAGACCAGAACAACGAGGTTTCCGACCTTGTGCTTTACGCACTCGGTCTGAAGTCCGCAAACGATATGCTCTCCGCAATGGCAAGCTATATGATGGGCGAGGAGCCCGAAACCAGCGTTCTTGAAAGCTGGAGCTATTCCGACATCTGCAGCAAGACCTTCCGTCTTATTCTTCCCGCTGACTGCTGGCAGCTTGACCCCGTTACAAAGGAATACAAGGACATCAGCGCCGACGACCTCGGTCTTAAGACACTTTACAAAAACGGAACTCCCCTTAAAATCGTCGGTGTAATCCGTCCCGTAGGCGATTCCATGATGAGCGGCGCAATCGGCTATACCAATGCCCTCACCCGCTACGTTGCCGCAGAAACCGCAGAGCGCCAGATCGTCAAGGACCAGCTTGCCAATCCTGAAATTGATGTTTTCACCGGTCTGCCCTTCAAGGACGTGAATGCGGTTCTCTCCGATGCCGAGGTTAAGGAAATCGTTGAAGATTACTTTGCGCTTATAGACGACGAAAAGAAGGCGGAGATTTACGTTGAATACAGCTGCATGGCTCCCCAGTCATACATTGATTCCATTATCGACGAGCAGCTTGTGGGCGTAACAAGGGCTGACATTGAGCAGCAGGTTATCGAAAACTATCCCGAATACAAGACCATGCTCGACGCAATGGACGATGAAACGCTCTTTGCCTATATGCGCCAGATGATTTCCGCCACAATTGCCGAGCAGTATGCCGTCAGCATGAGAGCGGCAATGGCTGATATGCCCACGGACGCGCTTGTAGCTGCCTTTGACCAGATGTACCTCACCACAGAGGGATACCGTCTTGTGTACGACAACCTCATGCCCGAAACCTTCTCCAAGTCCAGCTATGACGGCAATATCCGCGACCTCGGTTACTTTGACCTTGACTCCCCCGCCGGCATAAACATTTACGTTTCCACCTTCGCAGACAAGGACATCGTTGCCGAAATCATAAGCGGCTACAACGAGGGCGTTGACCTTGACGACCAGATAAGCTACACCGACTATGTTGCGCTTATCATGAGCTCCGTTACCACCATAATCAACGTCATATCCTATGTCCTCATCGCATTTGTCGCCATTTCCCTCATCGTTTCCAGCATTATGATAGGTATTATCACCTACATCAGTGTTCTGGAGAGGACAAAGGAAATCGGCATTCTCCGTGCGATCGGCGCTTCCAAGAAGGACATCTCCCGTGTGTTCAACGCGGAAACGGTTATTGTGGGCTTCGGAGCGGGACTTATCGGCATACTGATAACAATTCTCCTCTGTGTTCCCATAAATGCGATCGTCCATCGCCTCACGGACATTTACTCCATCAATGCCGTTCTGCCGCCCATTGCGGCAATCGTGCTGGTAGTCATCAGCGTGCTTCTTACCATGGTTGCAGGTCTTATCCCCTCTCGCGTTGCCGCAAACAAGGACCCCGTGGAAGCACTCCGCACCGAATAATAAATATAAAAAAGGCACCCGAGAGGGTGCCTTTTTTATATCGGCGGGAGCAAGCCCCCGCCCTACGGAGTATAATTAATACTCTGTCATTCTGAACGAAGTGAAGAATCTCTTTTCATCCGGGGGGATTCTTCGTCGCTGCGCTCCTCAGAATGACAGTTATTTATACTGCGTTTCTAAGCCCTAAGCGTCGAGCTTTTTGTTGATTTCCGCAAGAATGCGGTTGATGGAGGAAAGCTCCTCGGCTACGGGGTCGGCTACGCTGACCTGATCGACCTCGCTTGCATAGTCCACCTTTTCCCCCGCAATCTTTACAACTCTTGCGGGAACGCCGACGGCGGTGCTGTCGGCAGGAATTTCGCTCAGCACAACGGAATTTGCGGCAATTCGGCTGTTGTCGCCCACGGTGAAGGGGCCGAGCACCTTTGCGCCGGTGCCTATCAGTACATTGTTTCCGATTGTGGGGTGACGCTTGCCGCTGTCCTTGCCCGTACCGCCCAGGGTTACGCCGTGATAAATAAGGCAGTCATCGCCGATTTCCGCAGTTTCACCGATTACTATGCCCATGCCGTGATCAATGACAAGGCGCTTGCCGATTTTTGCACCGGGGTGGATCTCAATTCCCGTGCGGTGACGGCTTATCTGCGATATGGTTCGCGCAAGAAGCATTAAATTATGCTCATAGCACCAGTGCGCTCTCTTGTGGCTCTGGGTTGCCTTGACGCCCGGATACAGCAGCAGAACCTCAATCGCCCTCTTTGCCGCAGGGTCGCGGGCCATATATGCTCTTACGGTTTCGCTTAAATCTTTAAACACAGCCATTACTCCTCAAACATTCTGCCGGAAAGATATCGCTCACCCGTATCGGCAAGCAGAGCGACAATTGTTTTGCCCACATTCTCACGGCGCTTTGCCAGCACCATTGCCGCATGAAGCGCCGCGCCCGAGCTTATGCCGCAGAGAAGTCCCTCTGTGCGTGCAAGCTCACGTCCCATAGCGTATGCCTCCTCATCGGTGACGGTGATTATCTCGTCAATAAGCTCTCGCTTCAGATTTTCGGGAACGAAGTTTGCTCCGATGCCCTGAAGGTCATGGCTGCCCGTTCTTCCCTCGCTGAGAAGCGGTGAGCCCGCAGGCTCAACGGCGACGATTTTAACGTCGGGTCTGCGGCTTTTCAGATACTCGGCAGTTCCCGAAAGAGTTCCGCCCGTTCCTGCGCCTGCCACAAAAATATCCACCTTGCCCTTTGTATCCGCCCAGATTTCAGGACCCGTGGTGACGCGGTGGGCAGCGGGGTTTGCGGGATTTGAAAACTGACCGGCAATGATGCTTCCCTCAATTTCCTTATTTAGCTGCTCCGCCTTTTCAATGGCGCCGGTCATACCCAGTGCGCCGTCGGTGAGCACAAGCTCGGCACCGTAGGCGCGCATGAGCTTCTGACGCTCAACAGACATGGAATCGGGCATGACAATGATTATGCGGTAGCCGCGAGCAGCTCCAACTGCCGCAAGACCGATGCCCGTGTTTCCGCTGGTGGGCTCGATGATTACGGAGCCTTCCTCAATGAGTCCCTTTGCCTCGGCATCGTCCAGCATTGCCCTTGCAACTCTGTCCTTTGCGGAGCCTGCGGGGTTGAACATCTCAAGCTTTACAAGCACGCGGGAAAGTACCTTGTGGCTTCTTTCAATATTTTTAACCTCCATGAGCGGAGTTTTTCCGATAAGCTCGTCAACGGATTTATAAATTCTTGCCATAGTAATTCTCCTTAAATAAATAAAAATAAAAACGGCAGCACGAAAATGCTGCCGTCACAATTTCATACATACATTTACGCAGAAATCGGGCGACAACATCGGTATTCACAACAACAACAGCAGATATACATATTACCGCTCCTCAATTCCTACAAAATTATTAGGGATTTACCCTGTGTGTATAATACACCATTTAAAGTCGGGTGTCAAGTAATTCCTATAAAATTTATATGAATATTTTCGGCAATGAAAAAAGCATGGTAGTCCATGCTTTTTTACACTATAAAGCCGCCGCCCAGCACTCTTTCGCCGTCATAAAGCACGGCGGACTGACCTCTTGCGGGAGCACGCACGGGCTCATCGCAGAGGATTTTCACAAGCTTATCCTCAATGTGTGCGGTACAGTCGGGGTTTTCCCACTTTGTATGGCGCACACGCACAGAAGCTCGGATTGCTTCTTCGGGTACATCGCAGAGCCAGTTGAAATCCCGGGCAAGCACCTCGGTTTTGAAAAGCTCCTCCCAGAGAGCAAGCTCAATTTCGTTCTTTTCCGCGTCAATTCGGGAAATATACAGCTTTCGGTCATTGTAAAGTCCCGCTCTGCGCTGACCGACAGTGTAGCGGTGAATACCCTCGTGGGTGCCGATGACCTCGCCGTGAAACACGAAATTGCCCTGACCGTGAAGCTCTGCGCGTTTTCCCAGCCAGCCGATATAGTCCTTATCGGGAATGAAGCATATCTCCATGCTGTCGGGCTTTTTGGCAACAGGAAGCTTCATCTCCTCCGCCATGGCGCGAACTTCGGTCTTTTCATATTCGCCCAGGGGCAAAACAAGTCTTTCAAGCTGCTCGCGCTTTAATCGGCAGAGCATATAGCTCTGGTCATTTGCGGGTTTTCCCTTATACAGAACGCCGTTTTCGGCTTTGGCATAGTGGCCCGTGGCAATATGCTCCGCGCCGAGCTTATCGGCGTAGTCAAGGAGCATTTTGAACTTAAGCGACGGATTGCAGATTATGCAGGGATTCGGTGTTTCGCCCCGCAGATACGCATCGGTGAAGGGTTTGCACACGCAGTCCTCCAGCATGGCGCGGACATCACATATTTCCAGGGGAATATTCAGAAACTCCGCGGTCTTCACCGCATCGTTTTTCGCCTTTTCATCGGCGTTGTCGAGGTAAAGTCCGATTACCTCACAGCCCTTTCTTCTGAGCAGGGCTGCGCATACGGCGGAATCAACTCCGCCGGAGAAGCCGAGCACGATCTTACTCATTTTCTGCCCTCCATATACACCATGAGGACGGAAATATCCGCAGGTGAAACGCCCGAAATCCTGCTTGCCTGACCGAAGGATGCAGGGCGGATTTTCTTCAGCTTTTCCCTTGCCTCAAGGCGCAGACCCCTTACCTCGTCATAGTCGATATCCTCGGGAAGCAGGCGCTTTTCCATGCGGGCAAATTCCTCAATCTGCTTGAGCTGACGCTTTATATACCCCTCGTACTTAAGGCGGATTTCCGCCTGATACCACACGGGCTTCGGAAGCGAGGGGCGCGCTGCGTCAAAGGGCGCAAGGTCCTCATAGCTCAGCTGAGGACGGCGGATCAGATCCGCAAGGGACACACCCGTTGTGACCTCTGCGGTTTCCTTTGAGGCAAGAAAACCGTTCAGCTCCTCCGTGGGCGCAAGGTGGGTGCCTTCAAGACGCTTAAGCTCTTTTTCCACATCGGCGTATTTTTCAAGCACCTTGCGGTAACGTTCCTCCGATACAAGACCGATGCGCACTCCGATTTCGGAAAGGCGCTCGTCGGCGTTGTCCTGACGGTGCAGGAGGCGGTATTCGCTCCGCGAGGTCATCATACGGTAGGGCTCGTTTGTTCCTTTGGTCACAAGGTCGTCAATGAGCGTTCCGATATAGCCGTCGGAGCGTTTCAGAACAAGGGGCTTCTCCCCTTTTATCTTCAGCGCCGCGTTTACACCTGCAACGAAGCCCTGCACGGCGGCCTCCTCATAGCCGGAGGAGCCGTTGAACTGTCCCGCGCCGTACAGTCCCGAAATTTTCTTGGTTTCGAGGGTCGCGTAAAGCTCCGTGGGGTCAACGCAATCGTATTCGATGGCATAGGCGGCACGTGTCATCTCCGCATTTTCAAGTCCCGCGATAGTATGCAGCAGCTTGAGCTGTACCTCTTCGGGAAGTGACGAGGAAAGTCCCTGAATGTAAAGCTCTTCGGTGCCCAGTCCCATGGGCTCGATGAAAAGCTGATGGCGGGGCTTGTCCCTGAAGGTCATAATCTTGGTTTCAATGCTGGGGCAGTAGCGGGGACCGATGCCCTCGATTACGCCCGAATAAATGGGGCTGCGGTCAAGGTTATCGAGAATTATCCTATGGGTTTCCGCATTGGTATAGGTCAGATAGCACACAGCCCTGTTTTCAGGCGGCGTGACAGTATCGAAGGAGAAGCCCTCGGGGTCCTCATCACCGGGCTGAAGCTCCATTTTGCTGAAATCCACAGTTCTTGCGTTCACCCTCGGAGGTGTTCCCGTCTTAAAGCGGCGGATCGAAAGTCCCATATCAACAAGGCACTTTGTAAGCTCCGTTGCGGCGGCAAGCCCGTCGGGACCCGAGGAGCGTATGACCTCGCCCACTATCGTGCGTCCGTCAAGATATGTGCCGCTGGCTATGATGACCGCCCTGCACTCAAAAACAGCGCCCGTATGTGTGGTTACGGAGCAGACCTTCCCCTTTTCAACACCGATTTCCACAACCTCCGCCTGCTTTGTGCGGAGATTTTCCTGCTGCTCAAGGGTCTGCTTCATGATCTCCTGATATCTGCGGCGGTCTGCCTGGGCGCGAAGGGAATGAACGGCAGGACCCTTGCCTCTGTTGAGCATACGGTACTGAATGCAGGCCTTGTCCGCTGCCCTTCCCATTTCGCCGCCCAGTGCGTCAAGCTCGCGCACAAGATGTCCCTTGCCCGTTCCGCCGATGGCGGGATTGCAGGGCATATTGCCCACGCTGTCAAGATTCACGGTGAAACAGATTGTGTCCATTCCTAAACGTGCAGCCGCCAGCGCCGCCTCACAGCCTGCGTGACCGGCACCGATTACCGCTATATCACATTTTCCAGCGTTATATTTAATCAATCTTTTTCACCAACAGTCAAATCGTACATTATGAGAAGGGCGCCGTCAGATACGGAAATCTCAGCCTCGCTGCAGTCCATGCAATTGCTGACGCCCATGGGATAATCAGAGGAAATTTCGGCATTGTCAAGCTCGTATTTAAGACCCTTCAGAGAAACGCCAGAGGCTTTTCCGTCGGGGCAGAACACCGCCACGTTGCCCTCGCCTTCAAGTCGGATAGAGGTATTTTTAATCAGCGTCCACACATGATGACTTCCGAAAATCCAACCGCGTCCTCCGCGGTTTGCGATATACAGCAGGGACTGCAGATTGGCAATGGTATGGTCGGCGCGTTTTCCGCCCAGTCCGCCGTAGATGAAGAAATCATGATAGCCTCGCTCAAGCCCCAGCTTGATGGCAAACATGGTGTCCGTGTCGTCCTTTTCAACGGGAAGCTCGATGACATTCGGGTGCTTCGGCACCTCGCCCAGAGAATCAAAATCGCCGAGCACAAGGTCGGGGATAATGTTATTATCGCAGCACACAAGATAGCCTGCGTCAGCGGCGATTATATAGTCGCTGTCATCTGGCTCCTGCCTGAAGCCGTGGAAATCGCCCGCGCCGATTATATAGCATTCATGTCCGTTTTTCATAGCCGCCTCCGAAAATTGTCTGCTCATTATAATATCACACATTATTAAAAAATAAAAGATATCTTTATATTTGACTTAATGCTGATTACGTGATATTATGTCAACGTATAATTATTTTACCATGTACGGAGGTTAAGCTATGGCTGATATCCCTGTATTTAATCCCGAAAAAGCCGTCGGAGAGGCTTTTGCCGACTACAGACGCGGCGAGCTTGTGAAGTTTCTCAGAAAAATATGCGACACCGCTTTTCTTGAGCGCGGTCAGAACGGCTATCGCGGCGGTATCCGTCCCGGCAACATAAGCCTTTGCGATGACGGCAGAGTTGCCATCGGTTCCGGTGAAAAGCCCGATTCCGACGAAGGCACCAAGGACGCATTGGAGTACATAGCCCCCGAGGTTTTCTGGAACGGCAGCTGCACTGCCGCGGCTGACGTATATTCCGTCGGTCTTATGCTCTATGCAGGCGTCAATGGCGGCAAGCTTCCCTTTGTTCCCAAAGCCTCCGAATGCCCCACTCCCGATGAGCGCGCAAACGCCATGCGTGAGCGCATGAACGGCGGGGAAATCAAGGCTCCCTGGGGTTCGGGAAAGAAGCTTGCGAGAATCCTTGAAAAAGCCCTTGCCTTCAAGGTTGAAGACCGCTATGAAGATACTGCGGCTCTCGGCGCCGCACTTGAGGATTATCTCACCGTGGTTCCCGTTGACGTTGCAAAGACGGCAAAGGAAGCCTACGGCAAGGAGGTCAGCGAGCTTTCCGCCGTGGAAGCCATGATGATCGACATTATTCATCAGTCCGTACTGGAAGATGACCTCTATACCGAGGAAGCTCCCGTTGTTGAGGAGGCTCCCGTTGTTGAGGAGGCTCCCGTTGTTGAGGAAGCTCCTGCTATTGAGGAAGCTCCCGCTGCTGAGGAAGCTCCCGCTGCTGAGGAAGCTCCTGCTACCGAGGAAGCTCCTGCTACCGAGGAAGCTCCTGCTGCTGAGGAAGCTCCCGTTGTTGAGGAGGCTCCCGATGCTGAGGAGGCTCCCGATGCTGAGGAAACACCCATTGTTGAGGAAGCTCCCGATGCTGAGGAGGCTCCCGCTGTGGAGGAAGCTCCCGCTGCTGAGGAAGCTCCCGCTGCTGAGGAAGCTCCTGCTGTGGAGGAAGTGCCTCTTGTCAAAAACATTCCCGTTGAAGTGGAATTTCCCAAGCGCAAAGCTGCACCCGAAGAGGTTGAAGAGCGCGTAGTTCCCGAAAATGTGACACCAGCCGTGCGCTATGACACACCTAAGAAAAAGTCCGCGCCCAACAGCAAATCCGGAAAGCAGCCTCAGAAAAAATCAGCAAAGCAGCCTGAGAAGAAGGCTCCCGCAAAGCAGACTGAGAAGAAAGCTCCGGCAAAGGCGGAGGAAAAGAAAAAGAAGGGTGCTTTCCCCTACATAATCGGTGCTCTGCTTATTATTCTTGTTGTTGAGCTTATTGTGGGTGGCAAGCTCGCAATCGGCAACAGGGAAAAGCCCGAGTCGACCACGCTCCCTGTGGAAAGCCTTGAACCCGCAGAAACTGTTATTCCCACCGTTCAGCCCAGCGAAACCCCCGCACCCGTCAAGTCCACCTATCACATTTTCGCAGGCGACCTAAGCTGGAGCGAGGCGGAGCAGGAATGCTCAAAGATGGGCGGTCACCTTGTTTGCATAAACGACAGCGAGGAATTTGACGAAATCAACGCTCTTATCAATGATTACAACTCCAAGAACGGTTATAATATCAGGTATGTTTGGATAGGCTGCTACCGCAACAACATCGGAGAAATGATATGGACAAACGGTCAGGAGACCGATTTCTTCAGTTGGTCTGCGGGCGAGCCCTCCAACTACGATGCCTATGACGGTGCCGCGGAAAGCTATCTCATGCTGGCATACCAGCCTGACGGAAGCTGGAGGTACAACGACAGCCGCATGGATCCCCTTGCGGAGTACAGCAAGTACTACAGCGGCAGGATCGCTTACATCTGCGAAATCGAAAGCTGAAAAGCGCAACCAAGACCACGTGTGAAAAGTGTGGCTTGAACACTCACCATTTTACCACGGTGCCGGTCCTTATTTAAATATTCAACCTCACCCGCAAAGCGGGTGGCTATTTGTGTCACTTCTTGGCACTCACTAAAGATATCCTGAAAAACTCGGCTGTGCATCAGCACAGCCGAGTTTTTTGTAAAATTATTCGCCGAGAATGTTGAAGGAAAAGCCCGTGAATTCCACGACGCCGATCCTGATAGCGCTCAGATCGTTTTCCGAGTAGTTGTCAAGGTCATCAAGGGCCTCGCCATCCTCCGGAGAGACCGTGAGGGTGTACTCGGAACCGTCAAAGAAGAACTCGTATCCCATTCCCGGATCGCCCATGTAGCCGGTCTTTTCAAAGCCCGCGTCCTCGAGCTCGCCCATCGTCATGCCGACGTAGGAATCAAGCTCCTCCTGCGTGGGCACCTTGTCTGTGATGTCCGTCACGGTGACGTCGGCAAGCCGGCCGAGAAGCTCCATCTGCTTTGTCTCATAATTTTCATCGTCAAAGCCGATGGCGCTGTAACCCTCGTATTGCTTTGTGGTCATCGCGGCAGTGACAAGATACACGGTGTCCCATGCGCCGTCCTTCTGGAAAATGCCCGACCATGAGGTCTCGTCATAGGACGTCAGCGAGCACGTATAGCCTTCATCGAAAAGTGCGGTAATTTCTTTGTTCTCCTGTGCACCGCATCCGACAAGCGCAAGCACCATCATCAGGCACAGAAGCATAGCTGTTATCTTCTTCATATGCTTTCTCGTTTTTGAGTTATTATCGGGCACTTCTGCGGACAGTCTCCTTAAGCCGCTCGATAAGGCGGTTATAGAGCTTGCCCGCCCAATAGGAAGCAAGGTAGAGCGCGGCTGTGAAGAGAAGCACGATAAGGAAGCTGCCGCCGAGGGTATCGCTCACTGCCTGATATAAAAGCGGAGTCAAGTAAAATACGATGAGCGTATGGATGAGGTAAATGCCGAAGCTTTCCTCTCCGAAGCGGACAACAGATCTGCGCACGGCATTTTTTGTGAGCTCCGGCTTCACGGAATAAAGAAAAGCAAATAGGAAAACAAAGCTGAAGCCGATGATCACCGGAATAGTGTCAAACGAAAATCTTCCCTGCGAAAATCCTATCGCGCAGCCTCCCGCGAACAGCAGTACAAACCACAAAAAAGGACAGCGGAGCTCAGCGAGGCTTCCGTCCGTGTACATATCAAAAAGCAGGAAACCCGTCATCAGGCAGGGCAGCTGATTGGGGAGATAGTGGTATGTGAATGACGTGACCCCGCAGGTAACACCAGACATCTCGACCACGGCGACGTTTACGAGCTGGAGGCAGAGGATAAGTATTATCTTGACGCTCCTTTTTCCGATGGCGTTCCAGCACTTATAGAGAAGCGGGAACAAATAGTAAAACAGCATGATCGTGCCGACGTACCATCCGCCGATAACAAAGCGGTTTATGACATCGGGCACAAGACCGTGAACGATGAAAAGGTTGCAGAGGATATCCGGGATGAACATTCGTATTTCGTCATAGCTCGATGAAATAACGGCATTTACGAGATGTATCACTATGTATATCAGGAGCACGCCCCAATAGTGCGGAACGATCCTGTTGAGTCTTCTTTTTATAAAATCGCCGTAGGTCGGAGCATTGCGCGAATATGACAGACACAGCGTAAAGGCAGACAGCATAAAAAACAGCTGACAGCCAACCATACCTATCGAGCCGACTGAAGACAGCAGCGGCGGAAATGGCAAGACCAAAACAACATGGCAGACTATTACCATGATGATTGCAACACCCTTGAGGTAGGTCACGACGTCTATTCTGTTGGTTTCAATGTTGTTTTTCTTCATTTTTCCGATTTTCCGGCAATTGAGTCGGGCCTTTCTATATGTTCGCATGAATTTAAAACAGCATCAAACTCTCCGTATTGGAGAAATGCACGGTATAGTTATTGTACTTCCCGTGCTCGAACTGTTCTATCGGCTGTCCCTCATTGGTCTCTATGCGGCAGTAATCTCCGCTGAGAATGCAGTCTGCGTCAAAGGAGTGTTTGAAGAGTCTGTCCTCCGCCTTCATCCATCACGCGAGATTGGGAAAATGTCCCCTTATTGCATTGATATCGACTTTGTTCAATTTCACTGTAAGATATATTTTCTTCTATAGCACTGCTTGTATCGCAGCGGCAGAAGCAGAAATCCGTATAGTTTGCCGTCACCGAAATATTTGAGCTCTGAAAAAATTGCATGAATTATTACAGATTTCCGTAGGTGCGAGCACTGTGCGGTCACCCTTGTGTTCCGATGATTGACACACATCTGCCGACGGTGTTTATGATGCGCAGCTTCACGATGGATGACATGAGCATCGACACAATCACCAGCACCGAGCCGATATAGCCGAAAATTTCAATGAGTGTTTTGGTATCCATGTTATATCTCATCGTTTGTGTTTTTTATGATATATTTATTCATTTTCTGCTATTTTAGCAGAACTCCGTATGCATTGTCAATAAAGGCGGCGACACGGGCATATTATCTTGCCATGAATCTGAAACTGAATCAGACCGAAGAAATTCTTCGGTCTGATTTTATATTAAAAGTCAAAGAGACTTGTTTGTGAGGTATCCGGCATATCGCCGAGTGCGCCCATGCGCTTGAGCGCTTCAAGGTGGGTCTGGCTGACCTTGGGACAGGCAGCGCCCACTTCCTCAACGGAAATGAACTTTTCGCCGCCGGCTCCGCACCTTGCAAGGTCAAAGGCCGCGGTTTCGCCCAGTCCCGCAATGGAAACAAAGGGCGGACGCAGTCTGCCGTTGGAGGTAATCTTGAATTTCAGGGCGTCGGACTCATAAAGGTCAACGGGGGCAAATTCAAAGCCGCGCATATAGAACTCGTACACAGCCTCGAGGGTGGTGAGAATGCTGTCCTCGTTGGCGGTGGCATCGGGCTTTGCCTTGAGCTCCTTTATCTTGCGGCGGATCGATGCCGCGTCGCCTATCATCATTTCCGCATCAAAGTTGTTCTTCTGACTGCGGCGGTAGAAGTAGGCGCTGTAATACGCCAGAGGCTCATGCACCTTGAACCATGCAATGCGGAAAGCCATCATGACGTAGGCAACGGCGTGGGCCTTGGGGAACAGATAGGCAATCTTGCGGCAGGACTCTATGTACCAGTCGGGAACGCCCTGGGCGCGCATAAGTTCTTCCGCGTTGCCGGGAAATTCGCCTGATTTTTTAACCTTGCCCTTACGCACGGCCTCCATGGTCTTGAACGCCAGGGACGGCTCGATGCCCTTGGAGATGAGGTAAATCATGATATCGTCGCGGCAGCCCACGGTTTCGTTGACCGTTGCGATGCCGTTTACGATTAGCTCGCGTATATTGCCCGCCCATACGTCAGTACCGTGGGAGAAGCCCGAAAGACGCACCAGAGTGTCAAACTGGGTAGGCTTTGTGTCCACAAGCATCTGACGGGTAAATGGCGTGCCAAATTCGGGAACGCCGATGGAGCCCGTTTTGCCAATTATGGGGTCGTCCTCCGGAAGTCCGAGAACCGTGGGCGTTGTGAATATCTTCATGGTGTCGGGGTCGGAGAGTGAAATCGTCTTTGCGTCAACTCCCGTGACCTCCTCCATCATCTTTATCATGGTGGGGTCATCGTGGCCCAGCTCGTCAAGCTTCAGCAGATTGTCCTCCATGCAGTGATACTCAAAATGGGTGGTGATAATATCGCTGTTGGGGTCATCTGCGGGGTGCTGTACGGGGCAGAAATCCGTTACGTCCATGTCCTGCGGTATGACAACAAGACCGCCGGGGTGCTGACCCGTTGTGCGCTTGATGCCCACAAGACCTTTTGCAAGGCGGTTCTCCTCCGCCTTGGTGACGATCATGTCGCGTTCCTTGAGGTAGTTCTTAACATAGCCGAAGGCGGTTTTCTCCGCAAGTGTGCCGATTGTGCCTGCGCGGAAAACATGGTCGGAGCCGAAAAGCTCTTCTGTGTACTTATGGGCGTTTGCCTGATACTCGCCTGAGAAGTTAAGGTCAATATCGGGGGTTTTCTCATTGCCAGGGAAGCCCAGGAAGGTTTCAAAGGGAATGTCGAAGCCGTCCCTGCGCATTTTTTTGCCGCATTCGGGGCAGTCCTTTTCGGGCATATCAGCGCCGCAGCCGTAGCTGCCGTCGGTGATGAACTCGGAGTGCTTGCATTCGGGGCAGACATAGTGGGGCGGCAGGGAGTTTACCTCCGTAATGCCCGACATATAGGCAACGATTGAGGAGCCCACGCTGCCTCGTGAGCCCACAAGGTAGCCGTGCTCAAGGGAGTTCTGCACCAGCTTCTGCGCGGACATATAAATAACGTCATAGTTGTGGTCAAGGATCGTTTTCAGCTCCGTGTCAACACGCTCCTGCACTATGGCAGGGGGATTTTCACCGTAAATGGAGTGCATTCTGCCGTAAACAAGGTCCTTGAGCTGCTGTGCGGAGTTTTCAATCTTCGGCGGGAACAGCTCCTTGGGCAGAAGCTCAAACTGCTCAACCGAATCCGCTATTGCGCGGGTGTTGGTGATGACGACCTCCTTTGCCACCTCATCACCGAGATAGGCAAACTCCGCAAGCATTTCCTTTGTGTTGCGGAAGAAGATTGGACAGCCGCGGTCAGCGTCGGAGAATTTCTTCGCCGCCTGCAGAATTTTGCGGTACTGCTCGTCCTCGGCATCGAGGAAGTGTACGTCGCTTGCGGCGATAACGGGCTTGCCAAGCTGTCTGCCGATGGCCAGTATTCTGCGGTTGTAATCCTGAAGAACGGTTTCGTCGCTGACAACGCCGTTCTGAATGAGGAAGGCATTGTTGCAGATTGGCTGGATTTCGAGATAATCGTAGAAGGACGCAATTCTTCTCAGCTCCGCGTCCGATGCTCCGTGCATTACGGCACCGTAAAGCTCTCCCATGCCGCAGGAGGAGCCCACAAGTATGCCCTCGCGGTGCTTAATAAGCAGGCTCTTGGGAATTGTCGGGGTTTTGTAGAAATATTTAAGATAGGACTGGGAAACCATTTCGTAAAGGTTCTTAAGTCCCTTTTTATTCTGCACAAGCAGAATCATGTGGCGGGATTTGCCGTGGTCGGCGGGCTTAAGCTCACGGTAAACGCGCTGAATATCGCCGATGCTCCGTGCGCCCTTTTCCTCAAGCATGGTGAGGAAGCGTCCCATGATTCGCGCCGCCACAAGCGCATCGTCAGAGGCGCGGTGGTGCTGAAATTCGGGTAGGCTCAGGCGGTTTGAAACGATGTCAAGCTTATGGCGCTTCAGGTCGGGCAGAAGCGCCTGGGAAAGCGGCAGGGTGTCAAGATACACGGGGTCGAACTCCACTCCGCAGCGCTCTGCGGCGGCGGCCATGAAGCCTGTGTCGAAGTCCGCATTATGCGCAAGCAGAGGTCTGTCCCCCGCAAACTCAAGGAAGGCCTTCAATGCCTCCGACTCCTCGGGTGCGCTGCGCACATCGGAATCGGTTATGCCCGTAAGCTTTGTAATCTCCGCGGGAATGTGCATGCGGGGATTTACAAAGGTGTTGAAGCTCTCCTTTATCTCTCCGCCCGAGAATATGACCGCGCCGATTTCGGTCATTCGGTCGTTTGCGGCGCTCAGTCCCGTTGTTTCTATATCGAAGGCAACGATTTCGGTATTAAGCGGCTTTTCACAGTCGCCGTGAACGGCAAGTGAGCCGTCAATGTCATTTACAAAATAGCACTCAAGACCGTAGATTATCTTGATGCCGTGCTTTTTGCCCGCCTTCCACATATCAGGGAAGGCCTGCAGAACACCGTGGTCGGTGACGGCAATGGCAGGCATACCCCAGTATGCCGCGCGTTTTACCGCTTCGGCAGGGTCTGTAAGTGCGTCAAGGGCGGAAAAGCGGGTGTGCATGTGAAGCTCAACGCGCTTTTCCTCCGCATCGTCAACGCGCACATGAGTTTTACCCCTCATGATATGGCGTGGCTGAATTATGATGTCCTCGTCATAGCGGCTGTAGGACACGGCACCCGAAACGAACAGATGGTCGCCTACGCAGACCTTGTCCACTATGCTCTGATCATCTTCACTTGTGAGATAGCGGGAAATTCGTATCGAGCCCGTGCGGTCGGTCATGTCAAAGCTCAGCACAGCGCCGCCCTTCTTTTCAAGCCTGCGGCTTGTTACGTCAAAAACATCGCCCTCAACCACAACACTGCCAGAATCGGAGTTTATTTCCGACATGGGAATGGGATATTTTTTTATGGGACGGCCCATGAGCACATCGCCCGTGGGCTTTTTATTTTCCTGCGCGTTTTCCTTTTTCGGCTTTGGCGCAAAGTAATTGGGCTTTTCCTTCGGATAGTCCGCCGTGATCGTGACGCTGCTGAGGCCGTAGTCGGATTTGAGTTGTCGGCACAGACTGCTTATTTCCGCAGAGGCCGGCATCTTCGCAAAAAAGGCGCAGATATCCATGGCGCCGCGCTTTTCGTCCAGCGCAACATCGGTCACGTATGAATTTGCAAGGCCGCCGCAGAAATTTTTCAGCGCTTCACAGCCGGGAAAATATTTAAGAAACGGGGTATGTTCGTTCACGTCAGCTATCCTTTTCTATCAGGTCAATGAGTGCATCGCACAGCTTTTCATAGGGATATGTACCCAGAACCTCGCCGTGCTTAAAGAGAATGCCGCTGTTTTTGCCGCCCGCCACGCCGTAATCGGCCTCGCGTGCTTCGCCCGGGCCGTTTACGACGCAGCCCATGACGGCAACGGTTATGTCACGGTCAATGCCCTGTATGCGCTTTTCAACCTCATGGGCAAGACCGATGAGGTCAATCTGGGTTCTGCCGCAGGTGGGGCAGGACACAAGCTTTATGCCCCTTCTCATGCCCAGAGCCTTTAAAATCGCAATACCCGTTTTCACCTCTTCCACAGGGTCTGCGGTGAGTGAAACGCGGATCGTGTTGCCTATGCCCTCGCTGAGCACCGTTCCGATGCCCACAGCGGACTGAATGGTGCCGTTCCATGCGGTGCCGGTTTCGGTGACGCCCAGATGCAGAGGATATTTAAACTCCTCTGCGGCAAGATGGTAGGCCGCAATGGTGAGCGGTACGGAGGAGGATTTCATTGAAAGGCAGATATCGTCAAAGTCATATCTGTTTAAAAGCTCTATATGCCCTCTTGCGCTTTCAACCATGGCCTCGGGTGTGGGGTGGCCGTACTTTTCGATGAGCCGCTTTTCAAGGCTTCCCGCATTTACGCCTATGCGTATGGGGATATTGTGTGCTTTGCAGGCTTCGGCAACGGCCTTTACTCTGTCCTCACCTCCGATATTGCCGGGGTTAATGCGGATTTTGTCAATTCCGCGCTCCGCAACGGCAAGGGCAAGCTTATAGTCAAAGTGGATATCCGCAACGATGGGGATACTCACCTGCGCTTTTATCTTATCTATCGCCTCTGCCGCCGCCATGTCGGGAATTGCAAGGCGGACTATTTCACAGCCTGCGGTTTGGAACTGCTTTATCTGATTTACGGTGGCTTCAACATCGTGGGTTTTGGTGTTGCACATGCTCTGCACCGTTACGGGTGCGTCACCGCCCACGGCAACATTGCCGACCACAATCTGCTTTGTAAGATTTCTTTTATCCATAGTACTTACCTTATAACGATTTTCATTATATCGTTATACATTATGACAAACATGAACCCGAGCAGGAGGATAATGCCGATTGCATTTATATAACCCTCGTACTTGGGATCAAGCTTCTTTTTCGTTATGGCCTCGATTATTACCGTTACTATCATGCAGAACACTCTGCCGCCGTCAAGGGCGGGAATGGGCAGCATATTCATTATAGCAAGGTTTATGGCGATGAATGCCGCAAGATACAGCAGACTGTAGGTCGCCTGAAGTCCGTTTTCGGAGCTTGAGCCCACCTCGTTCATCATATCAACGATGCCCACGGGACCCGACATATCGTCAAGCTTCACCTTGCCGTGAATAAGGTCGCCCAGACTCATCCATACCCAGCGGGAAAACTCAAGGCTCTGATTCCATGTGTAGCTGAGTCTGTTTGCAAGGTTCATCTCCGCAACGTCAAACATGAAGCCGAATTTCAGTCCTTCATAGCCCTCATATTCACGCATTTGCAGCTTAACGTCATTAAGCTCAAGCTTTTCGCCGTCGCGCTCAACGACAAAATCGTAAACGCCGTTGCCTTCGGCAAGGAACATATTCAGGTCGCCTGAGGTCAGAACACGCTGACCGTTGATTTTACGGATCCTGTCGCCCTCCTGAAACAGCTCCTCGCTTTCATAGGGGCAGCCCTCCATAAAATCGGCAATTACGGGCAGAGTATAGGCCTTGATTATAAAGCTCATGGCAAAAACAAGCGCAACGCCCAGCAGAAAGTTCATAAACGAGCCTGCGCAGAGAATGAGAAGTCTCGGCCAGAAGCCCTTGTTGGTGAAGGCTCTCGGGTCGTCGGATTCCTCGTCCTCGCCTGCCATGGCGCAGTAGCCGCCGATGGGCAGAATGCGGAAGGCATAGAGAGTTTCGCCCTTCTGCTTTTTCCAGATGGCAGGTCCCATGCCTATGGCAAATTCCTCAACACGAACGCCCGTTGCTTTTGCCGTTATAAAATGTCCGAACTCGTGAATGGCGATAAGCACGCCGAACACGATTATTGCAATGATTATATACATTAAGCAAAATGCTCCCTGACAAATACTCTTGCCGCCTCGTCAGCCGCAAGTATTGCGTCCAGATCGGGACTCTTTACTATTTCTATGTTCTCCACAGCGGCTAAAGCACAATCATATATCTGATTATACCCAAGCCTGTGTCCTAAAAACAGGGCAACGGCAACTTCATTTGCCGCACTCATGATGCAGGGTGCGGTGCCGCCCTCTCTTGCGCAGTCCATGGCAAGCTTCAGGCAGGGTGTTTTTTCATAGTCGGGTGCCTCAAAGGTCAGATCCTTCATGTCCCAAAAATCAAGGCGCTTGAAGGGGGAGTCAACTCTCTCCGGGTAGGTCATTGCAAGCTGAATGGGAAGTCCCATATCGGGAACACCGAGCTGTGCGATGACGGTGCCGTCAATGAGCTCCACCATGGAGTGAATGACGCTCTGGGGGTGGACAACGACCTGAATATCATCGGGAGTTACGCCGAAAAGGTGCATTGCCTCAATAAATTCAAGTCCCTTGTTCATCATGGTAGCGGAGTCCACGGATATTTTTGCGCCCATGCTCCAGTTGGGGTGCTTAACCGCCTGCTCGGGAGTGACATTTTCCAGCTCGGCACGGCTTTTGCCTCTGAATGGACCGCCGCTGCCCGTGAGCAGAATTTTTTTCAGCTCACCCATCTGTCTGCCCATGAGACACTGGAAAATGGCGGAATGCTCAGAGTCAACGGGAATAATCTCCGCACCCTCTTCCGCGGCTCTGGGCATGACGATTTCACCCGCGCACACAAGGGTTTCCTTGTTTGCAAGGGCAATGCGCTTTTTCGCGTCGATTGCCGCAAGGGTGGGCTTAAGTCCCACAGAGCCGGACACGGCGGTGACTACGCAGTCTGCCTCCTCAAAGGTTGCCGCCTCAATGAGTCCCTCCATGCCGCTTCCGATTTTAATGTCGGTATCCGCAAGGGCTATCCTGAGTTGCTTTGCCGCAGCTTCATCATAGATTGCAATAAATTTCGGGCGGAGCTTTCTTGCCTGCTCCTCCACCATATCAATTTTTCTGTTCGCCGTCATGGCAGCAACGGGCAGACCGAGATGCTCCGCCGCGGCTATGCTCTGGCGGCCGATGGAGCCTGTGCAGCCCAGAATTGAAAGTGCCTTGGTCATTATTTTTTAACGCCTCCGAAACGTCTGTCGCGGGAACTGAATGCCGCAATTGCCTTGTCAAGCTCTGCCTCGTCGAAGTCGGGCCAGAGTACGTCCGTGAAGTAAAACTCGGAATACGCGCACTGCCACAGCAGGAAGTTGGACAGCCGGTATTCCCCGCCGGGACGGATCAAAAGGTCGGGGTCGGGAATGTCCGCAGAGTACATATACCTTCCGAACTGCTCTTCCGTGAGGTCGTCCTCTGCCCTGCCCATTATTACGTCATTTGCATACTGCTCGGCGGCACGGATAATCTCCGCACGCCCGCCGTAGTTGATGCAGATATTCGCCTGGAAGCCTTCGATTTCCTTTGAAATCTCCGCGGTTTCATCAATAAGCTTCTGAAGCTCGGGAGAAAGACGCGAGGTATCGCCGAAAACCTTCATGCGTATGCCCTTTTTGCGCATATCGCGGATCGCCTCCCGGAGATATTTGTCCAGCAGCTTCATTATGCCGCCCACCTCATCCTCCGAGCGCTTCCAGTTTTCTGTCGAAAAGGCGTAAACGGTCAGATAGTCAACGCCGATATTCTTGCAGTAGGTGGCTATATTCCTGAAGGTTTCCGAGCCCGCAAGATGACCCGCGTTTCTCGGAAGACCGCGCTTTTTCGCCCAGCGGCCGTTGCCATCTAAAATAATGGCAATATGGCGGGGAATATTCCCCGCCGCATTGTTTTTCTTTTCTTCCGCCATATCAGATTTCGAAAAGTTCCTTTTCCTTCTTGTCGGTTATGTTGTCGATTTCCTTGATGTAATCGTCGGTGAGCTTCTGGATATCCTTCTCGATGCCCTTGTAGTCGTCCTCGGTGATCTCGGAGGCCTTCTGCTGCTTCTTGAACTTTTCAATTGCGTCGCGGCGTACGTTGCGGATTGCAACCTTGGACTCCTCGCCGTACTTCTTAACCTGCTTTGCAAGCTCCTTGCGGCGTTCCTCGGTGAGCTGGGGGAATACGAGGCGGATTACGCGTCCGTCATTCTGGGGATTGATACCCAGGTCGGAGGCGAGAATTGCCTTTTCAATGCCCTTGAGCACGCTGCCGTCCCAGGGCTGGATCATGAGGGAACGGGGGTCGGGAACGGAAATGGTTGCAACCTGCTGAATGGGGGTGGGAACACCGTAGTAGTCAACGGTAATCTGGTCAAGAACCGCTGCGTTTGCGCGTCCTGCGCGGACAGATGCCAGCTGAGTCTTGAGGACCTCTGCGGTCTTCTTCATTCTGTTTTCAAATTCGGGATAATCGGACATTTGGGTTACCTCCTGAAAAGTTTTTTATTGTAAAAGTATAAAAGCAAATAAGTAAGTGATGATTAATGTACGAGAGCAGATTGCGCTGCCGAAGCTGCATTAATCGGAGCTTACTTAACAACTTCGGTACCGACTTTTTCGCCGCTAAGCACGCGGACGATGTTTTCGGGATCTGCAAGGGCAAAGACAACAACGGGAATGTTGTTATCCATGGCAAGACTTGTTGCGGTGCTGTCCATGACTGCAAGATGCTGCTCAAGCACCTCATCATAGGTGATGGAGTCGTACTTGATCGCATCGGGATTTGTTCTGGGGTCTGCGGAGTAAACGCCGTCAATGTTCTTTGCGAGAAGGATAGCGTCGGCGTGGATTTCCGCGGCACGCAGTGCGGCGGCTGTGTCCGTGGAGAAGAATGGTGAGCCCGTGCCGCAGCCGAAAAGGACTACCTCGCCGTTTTCAAGGTGCTTTATTGCCTCGGCGGTGCTGTAGCGCTCGCCCACACCCTGAATGTCAACAGCGGTCTGGACAACCGCCCTTGCGCCCAGCTGCTTGAATACATCGCATACCGCAAGGCAGTTCATTGCGGTTGCAAGCATACCCATGCGGTCGGCGGAAACGCGCTCCACCTTGCCAGCTCCGTCCTTGACACCGCGCCAGAAGTTGCCGCCGCCTATGACGATGCCCACCTGCACGCCCATGTCAACGCATTTTTTCACGGTTTCGCAGACCTTGGAAACGAACTCAAAATCATAGCCCGTTTTCTTCTCGCCGGCAAGTGCCTCGCCGCTGATTTTTATAAGAACTCTTTTGTAAATCATCATTTATCTCCTTTGGGGGAAATTTCTTATATTCCGGTCATTCTGAGCGTATGCGAAGAAACCCCTCAGGAGATCCTTCACTTCGTTCAGGATGACACTTTTTGCATTGTCATATATCTAATATACCAAGTATTACTATGCCAGCAACCACCAGTGCAATCGAGCCGTAGTGCTTCGGGGAAAGCTTTTCCTTGAGGAATATGCGGCTCCACAGCACAGAGGCAACGCAGTAGGCGGAAATGATCGGTGCGGCAAGCGCCGCGTGCTTTGTATCCGCCAAAGCATAGATATATGCAAACTGACCTGCAGTTTCGCAGACGGCACCTATATATTTCGGTGCCTCCTGCTTCGGAACAAGCCTCTGCTTTTTTATACCCAGAACATAGACCGCGCAGACTATGCCCACAAGGAGAAATGTAAGCTCATAGGCAACATTCGCGGAGTCCTCGTTGAGCGTTTCCAGCACTCTGCTGTCGGCAAAGGTGCCGAGGGCGTCAAGCAGGCAGTAGATAATCGGAATGAGAATTGCAATCCAGCTTTTCGCGTAATGGCGGTTTGAGGCGTCCTGGCGGGCTTCTCTCAGCTCAGGATCCTCCCTTGCCTCAGTTATGCCCAGGGCGATGACGCCCAGGCACACAAGTGCCACCGCCGCAAGAGCCAGCGGCGAAAGCTCTCCGATACCTTGGGTTGCAAAAATCAGAATTGCAACAATTGCACCCGAGGAATTGCAGATAGGCGAGGAAATCGAAAGCTCAATATACCGCAGCCCCAAATAGCCTATGGCCATGGAAAGTATATACAGGCAGGAAACGGGCAGATATGTGAGAACAATGCCCGCGTTTATTATTACGCCGCCTGCAAACACCTCATAAGCCGCGTGAAGTCCCATTACAAGACCCACGGCCATGACCATTTTCAGATGGCTGTATTTATCCGAAGCGTCCTGACAGCCGATTTTTGAGAAAAGATCGGAGCCGCTCCAGCACAGCAGAGCAGCCAGCGCAAACCAAAACCACATACACATACTTTTCCTTATACTGTATCTTAGGTATTTTACCACATACAAGTTTGTTTGACAATTGTGAATTGACAAATTGTGCGGCAGATTGGGCTTAGAATTTCACTATGGAAACAATCTACATAGACCGCCTGTTTATAATTAACCTAATCATCGACTATCTGCTTTCGCTGGGTACGGCGCGGGTATGCGGCCTTGTGTTCAGACGGTGGCGTTATGCCCTTGCCGCCCTCTTCGGCGCCGCCTATGCCGCGCTTTCGCTTTTCCCTGCCTGCGCTTTTCTCTCCCTCGCCCCCTTCAAGCTCTGCTCGGGAATACTCATGGCGCTCATCGCCTTCGGGGGAGAAAAGAAATTTATCCGCTGCACCGCCGTATTCTTTGCCGTTTCAGCCCTCTTCGGCGGCATAATATGGGCTCTTTCCCTCCACAGCGGTCTCGGCGGAAGCGCCATATATGTCCCTCTTTCCATGCCTGTTCTCGCCTTTGCCTTCGGCATAAGCTATGCGGTGCTGAGCTATGTTTTCAGCCGTACCGCAAAGGGTATGGAAAAGCAGGTTTACATAACTTTGGTTCATTTCGGTGATAAGTCGGTCACGCTCCGCACACTTGCCGACAGCGGCAACACGCTGTATGACCCCGTAAGCGGCAGGCGTGTGCTTGTTGCGTCCTTCGAGACCTTGCAGCCGCTTTTTCCCCACATTTTGCTTGATGCGGGAGCCTCGGAGCTTGTAATGGCGGGGAATGGTGTTTTCCGCCTTATCCCCTATTCCGCCGTAGGCACGGGAAAGGGGATGCTTGCGGCTTTTCTGCCCGACGAAATCACACTTGACGGGAAAGAATATACCGACATTCTCGTCGGTATATCGCCGTCACAAATTAGCGGTGACGGCTTTGACTCTGTAATCGGTATCTGAAAGGAGAATATATGGACATTTTTAACGCAATAAGGGGCTGGCTTGAAAGGCACCTGTCCTCCGCACCCGAGGTTTTCTACATAGGGGGCAGCGATGTTCTTCCGCCTCCGCTGGATAAGAGTGAAGAGGACAGCGCCGTTGCAGCCATGGAAAAGGGCGATGAGAACGCGAAAAAGCTTCTCATTGAGCACAACCTCCGTCTTGTTGTTTACATTTCCCGCCGCTTTGAAAACACGGGCATCAATCTTGAGGATTTAATCTCCATCGGAACAATCGGGCTTATAAAAGCCATCAACACCTTCAAGTCCTCCAAGAACATCAAGCTTGCCACCTATGCCTCCCGCTGCATTGAGAACGAAATTCTCATGTACCTGCGGAAAATCAGCAATCAGCGCACGGAGGTCAGCTTTGACGAGCCGCTGAACACCGACTGGGACGGAAACGAGCTTCTGCTTTCCGATGTTCTCGGCACCGATGACGATGAGGTGTGCCGTCATCTTGAGGACGATGCCGACCGGCAGATGCTCCGCCGTGCCATAGCCGCCCTCGGTGAGCGGGAAAGAAGCATCATCACGCTCCGCTTCGGTCTCGGAGGTAAGGAGGAGCTGACACAAAAGGAGGTTGCGGATATGATGGGCATTTCCCAAAGCTACATATCCCGCCTTGAAAAGCGCATAATTTCACGTCTTAAGCGGGACATGATACGGCAGATGCAGTAAAACAAAAGGCCGGTAGAAAGGGCGGCGCGCCATAGAGATTAATAGGTTTTGAACGGCCCTTTTCCGCCCATACTTCACAAAAAAATACGGCAATGCGTCAGCATTGCCGTATTTTTGTTATATTGTCTGGACGTAAAATTTCTCGCTCAAAACTGCTTCGCACCTTGAAAGAAAGATGTTTTTTGCAAGACAAGGCAAAAAACGCAGGAATACTGGCGATGTATTCCGAGGCTTTTTAACGCAGTATTGCGGGAAACAGCTTCTTTCAAGGCTGTTAATCCCTATGGTGCGCCGCCCAAACCACCGGTCTTTTGTCGGGGAGAAACAGAGAGGATAAAAAGGAGAAATATGAAAAACTTATTATTTGGCCTTAGCTGCCATGGGGATAGCTGGAAAGGCCGGATTCGTTGACGCCCTCATACTCCGCATCGGGTTTGGATTCGTCAAAGGTTATTTTCAGAGTGATATAATCATCGCCGCGGTAAACAACGATTTTCGTTGTGTCGCCCGCCTTGAACTGTCTTATTGCGGTGTTCAGGTCGCTGTAGCTTGTTATAGTTGTATCACCCACTGCAGTGATGATGTCACCTGCGGCGATACCCGCAGTGTCGGCACAGCTTCCCTTCTCAACACCGAACACGTATGCGCCCTCGGGTATGCCGTAATAATCGGCATATACCGATGTGTAGCGCGTGTCAATATTAACGCCCAGATATGCCTTACCGCTTACATATCCGTTGGTAATAAGCTCGTTTGCTATTTCAACGGCATCGTTAATGGGGATTGCAAAGCCAAGTCCCTCGGTGCCGGAAACACTCGACTTTGCGGTTACAATTCCGATTACCTGTCCGCTTGTATTGTAGACCGGACCTCCGGAGTTGCCGGAGTTTACCGCGGCATCAAGCTGGAACATATTGATTGCAGGCTGTGTTAAATCTGTCGTGATGTTTCTTCCAAGTGCGCTTACAGAGCCCGTTGTCATGGAAAAATCAAGCTCGCCGAGAGGATTGCCGATGGCATATACCGTATCGCCCACCTGAATGGCGTTGCTGTCGCCGATAGACGCGGGGCTAAGATTTGTCGCATCAATCTTCAGAACGGCAATGTCGTTTTCGGGTTCAACCCCCACAATGTCGGCATCGTATGCCGTGCCGTCCTTGAACATTACCGTGACCGTGGTTTTACCCTCGTAGGCAAATTCAACAACATGGAAATTAGTGAGGATATATCCGTCGGTTGTGACAATGAAGCCCGAGCCCGATACGGCTGTTGAGCTTGTCTGTCCGAAAAAGTTTGTGTAGTCTACGGAGGTGGTAATACCCACTACCTGCTGGCAGCCGAGAGCATAGATATTGTTTGCGTCGCTGGCCTCTGCGCTTACGGGCTTCACCTCGGGCACAATCGGAGCACTGGAGTCCACAGCCTCAGGCTGCACCTCGTTCCTGTTCTGTGCAACAATGACGGCTCCGCTTCCGACGATTCCGCCGAGCAAGGCGCACACAAGGCACAGACAGGCTGTTTTTACAAAGCTTCTGTTTTTTTGGGCAGGCTTTTCGGTTTTTTCCTTCGGCTTTTTCTCTGCGGGAACATAGTAATGGGGAACGTCGGCGGATTCACCCGGAAGAACAAATTCCGCATCCTCATAAAGCCTTCGCTCTGCTCCGGCAAAGCCGTATTCTCCGTCAAAATTACCGTTCTGAGCGATTGCCTCTTTTTCGGCTGCAGGCTCGGAGCTGTCAAAAATCTTGTCTTTTTCCATATCCATGACGTAAGTCTCCGCTAACGCAAATTATACTTCAACAGTATAATACCTCAGCATTATTACAAAGGCATGAACAAAGGCAAAAGAATTTATGAACTATCCGCAAACAGCAAAGCGGAACACATAATCAATGTGTTCCGCGTGAGATTTTATCTGAGCATATCCTTAAGGTCGACGTTCAGATTATTTTTTACCCACTGAATACTGCTATCACATTCGGGGCTGATATAGCAGCAGAAATACAGATGATCGGGATAATTATCGTCTACGTTCTCAATACCGAAGAACTGAATTTCAACGTAGGCGTAGTTGTCCGTATCGGTTTCATGATAGCTGAGTCTGCCCGCTCTGATGTCTGCGCTGTAGGCACTAGTGAAGAAGCTGACCGTCTGCTCGGGTGTCAGATCAATGGTACTGCACTCTCCCGTTTTCACATTATTATAGGTGAATATGCCGAAGCTGATATATTCGGGGCTTACGGGCACATCGGGAGTGATATAGTATTCAAGGGACTCCTCGCAGTCGAGAATCTGCTTGTAGCTTTCATAATCCTGCGATTTCCCGTCAATGCAGTATTCGCGGGTGATTATTCTGCCGTTTATCAGATGGTAGTCTATGGTAACGTAAACCCCGTCCTCAGCGTCAGTGTGCAAATGCTGTTCCTTGTTTTCAATAATACTCTTATTGAGCTCAAGCACAGCGTCAACGGAGGACTCCTCCTCAAGAACAAGCTCATCGCTGTAGTTTTCGGTATATATTACAACGAAGTCCACGGTTTCTTCATCGGGTATTTTGCTTTCCAGACCCTCAAAGTCCGTCAGGCACGCCCAGACAAATGCCGCACACAGCACAGCAAGAATAATGTAGCCCAGCCAGTTGCCCTTGAACACGTTGAACTTCTTCCGCATCAGCATTTCCGAGCCGAAATAGCCGATAAACGCGCCGATTATCATGTAGACGGAGTACATGGCCGCATCAATCTCGCCAACCTCCGTAACACCGAAGATGCTTCTGAGCAGAATGCCGTTTGCCATGGCAAAGCAGGCGGCAACACCGTATTTGAATATCGGTTTTGCAAAGGGTACCGCAATTATATCGCCGCAGTTTTCCATTCTGCGCTTGCGGAAAATCAGCATTGCCGCAAGCATCAGCGCAGCGCCGGCGGCGGCATAGGCAATCACGATATGCCACTCGGGATAATTCACTCCCGTTATGACCGGTGAATCGGGAGCATTGCTCATCTCACAGGCCATTGTATTGCGCGTAAAAAGGTACTGGAAAGGCGCAAGGAATTCGAAGCGCAGCTCCTGCACGGAGTTTGTGAAACCGAATAGGAAGGCATAGGAAATCTCACGTATTGCGCTTTCGATGGCAGGCACGATGAAGTTAGCGATGACATAGAAAACCGGAAGTCCAACAATATTGCCCGTTATTACGGCGATGATGCTCGCAAGACCGAAAAAGGTAATGTAGTGCAGGGAGCTTACCGCAAACCAGATAAGCAGAGCCTCAACCGCAACGGAATCGGGATCGGTGAAAAGCGGAATTGCCGTCATAAGCCCGATTATCAGGTTAATCACCAAAACGGGAAGTATTCCCGAAGCAGCGGTTGTTGCAAAGATATTCCTGCGTTTGAGTGGAAGCGATGCAACCATGCCGCAGCTACGCTGGCTGTACATAAAGCCGTAAACGCACATGGCGGTTGATATGGCCATGAGAAATGTCACCACGACGGATATCCCGTCAAGATAGCTGCGCAGTGTTTCAATAATTCTGTCTGCAGAGCTTCCCATGTCCGAGGCTGCTACCGACATGGGAATTGCCAGCAGCAGCACGATAAAATAGGCTGTGTAGAGGGGCCAGAAGCGTTTAAGATTGCTCTTAAAAAGTCCGCAGTTAAAGAATGATGTCTTTAACTTCATAGTCTGCACCTCCTAACTCGTAAATGAAAATTTCCTCAAGTGTGAGGGGTAAAACGTCAACAAAGAACGGATTTGCAGGGCTGAGGGTTATTTCAATTTCCTCCGCTTTTCCGCGTATGATAAGCGTTCTGAGTCTGCCGACTCTGTTCTGATGCAGAATGTCAAGTCCCTCGGGAAGCTCGACACCCTCAGGCATAGCAAGCTGAACCTTGACAACATTGCCCTGAAGCTCGGTGAGCGAGCGTTCAATCAGTATTCTGCCTCTGTTCATTATGCCCACATGGTCGCATACGTCCTCAAGCTCACGCAGATTGTGAGATGACACCAAAACGGTGGTTCCGTTTTCAGCAACGTCAGCAAGAATAATGCTCCATATCTGGCGGCGCATTACGGGGTCAAGTCCGTCCACGGGCTCGTCAAGAATCAGCACCTCGGGGTGCAGGGATATGGCAATCCAGAACGCCGCCTGCTTCTGCATACCCTTGGAAAGACGGCGCATCTGCTGCTTGATGTCAATTCTGAAAAGCTCGCCCAGCTTTTTGAAGCGTTCATTGTCAAAGCCCGGGTAAATGCTGCGGTAAAAGTCCACGGTTTCCTTCACCGTTGCGTTGGGGAAAAAGAAAATATCGTCGGGGATATAGGCAATGCGTGCCTTCGCCTCCGGGTTTTCGAAAATCGGCTTCCCGTCAAGGAATATCTCGCCCTTGTCGGGCTGGTATATGCCGGTTATGTGGCGGATTACCGTGCTTTTTCCCGCGCCGTTGGGCCCCACAAGTCCGTAAACCGAGCCCTTCGGAACGGTGAGAGAAAGGTTGCTCAGGGCATGGATCCCGTCAAATTCCTTTGAAACATTTCTTACCTCAATCATTGCTCTGGCCTCCCTCCAGGCGCTCTATCAGCGCGCATTTACTGACACCGATATAGCCGAGCTCGGTGCAAAGCTCATCAAATTTCCCGAGAAGCTCCTTGCGGCGCGCCTTATCTGCCATTTCCCTTGCACAGACAAAGCTGCCCTTTCCCGTCACGGAGCAGATATAGCCCTCAGCCTCAAGCTCGCGATAGGCACGCTGAATGGTGCTCGGATTTATGGCAAGCTCGGCGGACATTTCTCTCACAGAGGAAAGCTTGCTGCCGTCGGGCAGCGCTCCGCTGACGATGAGATGCCGCAGGCCGTCCTTAATCTGCTCATATATAGGCCGGTGGTCCCGGAAGTTCAAACTGATCATTTCGCAGTTCCCTCCAAGTACGGTTAATGTCAAACTGTATGTTTTGTACTCACACAGTTAATATATACGTTTGTCAGCGATTTGTCAATACTGTAAATTATATCCTCTGAAACGTAAAAAGAAGTACCCTTTGGGTACTTCTTTTTACGTTATTGTGTTTTCCACTTCTTGCAGCGGTTTGCAAGACGTTTTTTTGTTTTTATCCTGTGGACAACAAAGTAGCTTATGAGCAGGACGACCACTGCCGCCATGCACACAATGGCATAAGTATCAACGCCACCCTGGGTTTTCACCTCAAGCCACAGGGAATCGGTGTACTGGCTGGTTTCGGGCTGAAGGTACATGAAGGCATCGCCGCCCTCAAGAGTTTCCTTCGTGGGATAGGCAATTTCGCTGGAGGCGGTATCCGGGTCCATATACTGCTTTGCCTCGGAAATGGGCGTTGAGTAACCGAGATAGTCAAGGTTCTGTCCGCTTATTTCGGGATTGCAGAGGAAGTTTATATATGCCTCGGCTGCCTCCTTGTTCTGACAGCCCTTGGGTATACACATGGCATCAATGAAAAGGTTGAAGCCTTCCTCGGGGAAGTAGAACTCAAGGTTCGGATTTTCGTCCGCCATGAGCAGATAGTCGCCTGCGTAATAGGGGGCGATCCATGCCTCCTCACGCTCCATCTTGTCGAAAATCTGGTCCATGACATAGCTCTGCACAAGGGGCTTTTGCTCAATGAGCTTGTATGCCGCGGTGCGAAGCTCGTCGCGGTCCTCGGTGTTGATGCTCATGCCCAGCAGCAGCTCAGAAATCGCAAAGGCGTCGCGGGGATTGTCAAACATGAGGATCTTGCCTGCGTACTTTTCGTTCCACAGAAGCTCCCAGGAGCCCGTATCCGCTTCATCAACGTACTTGGAGTTGTAGATTACGCCCACGGTACCCCAGGTGTAAGGCACGGAGTACTTGTTTTCCGGGTCGTATGCGGTGTTTTTATATGCCTCGTCAATATACTTATAGTTTGGTATATTGTCAAAATCCAGAGGCTCAAGCATATCCTCGGCAATGAGGCGTGCCACCATATAATCCGAGGGAATGATAATATCGTAGCTGCTGCCGCCGGTTTTCAGCTTGGTGTACATGGTTTCGTTGGAGTCAAAGGTCATGTAATTGACCTCGATGCCCGTTGCCTCGGTGAATGCCTTGTTGACATCAATGTAACCGTCGGTGCCGTCGGAAATATACTGTCCCCAGTTATATACATTGATGGTTACAGGCTCGGCCTTGACCTGCGGCACGGGAATTATGCTCGCAGCAAGCAGAAGCATCAGCAGGAATGCGGAAATTCTTTTCATGCGCCCACCTGCTTTCTCTTCAGGGCCCGGCGGTTTTCCCTGACCTTTTTCTCGTCCTTTGCCTGAAGCAGATTCATGAGCACCATGACAAGCAGGATCGTCACGAACAGCAGAGTGAACAGTGCGTAGATCTTGGGCTGGAGAGGCTTTTTGGTGTAGTTATAAATCTCCACGGGGAGAGTTACGAACCTCGGACCGTAAACAAAGTAGCTGATTACGAAGTCATCAAGACTCATGGTGAAGGCCATGAGCGCACCGGAAATGATGCCCGGGAAAATCTCATGGATCACAACCTTGAAAAACGCCTTGACGGGAGTGCAGCCCAGATCCAGCGCCGCCTCCTCAAGATTGGGGTCCATCTGCTGAAGCTTGGGCATTACGGAAAGAATGACATAGGGCAGATTGAAGGTTATATGCGCTATTAGCAGGGTTGCAAAGCCCAGAACGTTGTTGATCTTCATCATCGTTCCCACAAAGGCAAAAAGCAGCGCAAGGGAAACGCCCGTTACGATTTCGGGGTTTGTCATGGGAATATTTGTGACGCCCATGGTCAGCCTCCGCATACGCGGTCCCATGGAATGAATGCCCAAAGATGCGGCGGTACCCAGCACCGTTGCGATAAAGGAGGACAGCAGCGCAACGATTACGGAGTTGAGCAGCAGCGGCAGAAGCACGCTGTCCCTGAACAGCTCGCGGTAGTTATTGAAGGTAAATTCCTTGAAAACGGCAATGTCCATGCCGCTGTTGAAGGAGCCCACCGCAAGAACAATCATGGGTACATAAAGGAAGATGAGGACAATAACGGTGAAAACCTTGTTGAAGCGTTTCACGGTGCCATCACCTCCCCGTCATCACCGAATTTGTTGGTAATTCCGATGCAGATGAAAATCATCACCATAAGTACAAGGGAAAGCGCAGCGCCGAGATTGGGGTTATAGGCAGTCTTGAACTGGCTTTCTATAACGTCGCCGATGAGTGTCGTTCCGCTTGAGCCCAGCTTCTGAGAAATGTAGAAGGTGGAAACCGCGGGGACAAACACCATGGTGAAGCCGGAGATAATGCCCGGGGTGGACAGAGGCAGAATTACACGTCTGAAGGTCTGTGTGCCGTTGCAGCCCAGATCCTCAGCCGCCTCGACAAGACGGTGGTCAATCTTCATAATGACGGTATAAAGAGGCATTATCATATAGGGCAGGTAGTTATAAACCATGCCCAGCACAACAGCGCCGTTATTGCGGATAAGCGGGAGCGGCTCAAGTCCGATTGAGGTTATGAAGTTGTTTATGATACCCGTGTCCTCGGTGAGTGCGACCCATGCGAGAGTGCGCAGCAGGAAGCTTATGCACATGGGCAGCATTACCAGCATATACAGAAAACGCTGCTTTGCCTCATCACAGTTTGCGATGAAATAGGCAACGGGATAGCCCACCACAAGGCAGATTACCGTTGAGATAAGAGCAAGCCATATACTCTTTATGAGAATGGGCATATAGTTGCCCAGATTTGCAATGTTCTTGAAGGTCAGCTCACCCGTCACGGAATCCGTGAATGCGTAGTAGGCAACAATGGCAAGAGGTATGATGGTGAACAGCGCCATCCACACAAGGTAAGGCGCCGCAAGAGCCTTACTCTTCATCTTCCGTTCCCTCCGACGCTTCCTCGCCTTCCTCGTCCTCGGGATAGAGGTCGGGGTCGTCCATCTCGTCATATTCGGCGGAGTAGGAGGAGTAGTCACCAAACATACCCGAATACTCGGACTTGTGCATGATGTGTATATCCTCAGGCTCAAGACGGATACCGATGTACTCGCCCACCTCGTGATAATCCGTGGTCTGAATCAGCCACTTGAAGCCCTTGAAGTCAACAATGGTATCGTAATGAACGCCCTTGAAGGTGACGCTTGTTACGGTTCCGCAGAGGTGACCGTCGTCTGCCTTGACAATGTCAATATCCTCGGGACGTATTACAACATCCACGGGCTCGTTCTTCTCAAAGCCCTTGTCAACGCACTTGAACTTGCGTCCGAAGAACTTTACAAGGCAGTCCTCCAGCATTACGCCGTCAAGAATATTACTCTCGCCGATGAAGTCCGCAACGAAGGCATTTTTCGGCTCGTTATAAATATCCTCGGGAGTGCCTATCTGCTGAATGCGTCCCTTATCCATGACAACAACCGTGTCGGACATGGAGAGGGCTTCCTCCTGGTCGTGAGTGACATATATAAAAGTAATGCCCATCGCCTGTTGGATCCGCTTGAGCTCGTTCTGCATATCCTTGCGCAGACGCAGGTCGAGAGCGCCCAGCGGTTCGTCAAGAAGCAGAACCTTCGGGCGATTTACAAGAGCTCGGGCAATGGCAACACGCTGCTGCTGACCGCCTGAAAGCTGACTTACCTTGCGGTTTTCAAAGCCCTTCAGACTTACGATCTCCAGCATTTCCGTAACACGCTCGTCAATTTCGTCCTCCGGCAGCTTCGCAATGCGCAGACCGAAGGCAACGTTCTCGTACACGTCAAGGTGCGGGAACAGAGCGTATTTCTGGAATACCGTGTTCACCTTCCTCTTATGAGGCGGGACATCGTTGATCCTCTCGCCGTCAAAAAGCACATCTCCCTTTGTGGGCTTCAGAAAACCGCCGATGATTCTGAGCGTGGTGGTTTTGCCGCAGCCTGATGGACCGAGCAGCGTGAGGAATTCCTTATCATTAAAATACAGGTTAATATCGTTTAAAACGATTTCGTCGTCAAACGCCATTTGACAATTCACAAGGCGAATGAGTTCCTTGGACATTTATCCTCCCCCATTTCATAAAAATTTAAAAAGGACGAGCCGGGAACTGCGTCCGGCTCCTCCTTTGCATTAATTAGAATATACATATTTAATGCCCAAAAGTCAATAAATTTTAACATTTCCTGTCGAAATTTTTTTATAAAAGCTCAACATTCTCAACGCCGAAATATTTTTCCGCGAAATCCACATTCTTTACCGTGAAAGTTTTGCCCTTCAGATATTCGAGAATGCCCGCATCGGTGGGAAACGCAAACTCAAGCTTGTAGGAATAAAGCGCCTGTCCCTTTTCCTCAAAGCTCTTGTTGAACTTCTCCCTGCCGTACTTTCCGTCGCCTAAAAGCGGCCAGCCCGCGTGGGCCATCTGCACTCTTATCTGATGGGTGCGGCCGGTTAAAAGTCTGCACTCCACAAGGGAAAGCTGCCCCTTTGTTGCGATTGTGCGGTACTCCGTGATCGCGGTTTTCGCGCCCGGTTCAGCCTTGTTCTTCACATAAACCTGGTTTTTCGCCGCGTCCTTGAAAAGCCAGTTTTCAAGTCTTCCGTTTTTGGGGTTCGGTCTTCCCTGCACCGCACAGAGATAGTATTTTTCTATCTCGCGGTCTTTTATTTTATCATTCAGAATGCGCAGAGCCTCCGCATTCTTTGCGGCAATGACAATGCCGCCGGTGTTGCGGTCAATGCGGTTGCAGAGGGCGGGAGCAAAGGAATTTTCTTCCTTGGGCTTCCACTCGCCCTTCTGCGCCATGTATGCCTGAATATTGGCAATGAGTGTATTGTAGTCCCACTGACCTGCGCTGTGGCACAAAACGCCCGGCTTTTTATCCGCAAGCAGAATATTCTCGTCCTCATAAACGATATTGAGCCGCGGAGTGCCTACCTTGAGATAGCTGTTTTCCTCACGGGGCTTTTCAAAGAACTCATCGTTTATATACATCTGAACAAGGTCGCCCTCGCTGAGCCGTGTGTCACGCTTTGCGCCCTTGCCGTTTAATTTTATGCGCTTTATGCGGATATATTTCTGCAAAAGCGCATCGGGCAGCAGAGGAACGGCCTTGCCGACAAATCGGTCAAGGCGCTGACCCGCATCATTCTTTTTTATCGTAAACTCTTTCATGCCTTCAGTATACACAAGCCCTGCTCTTTTCGCAAGAAAAAAAGCAGGCCGTCCTTACATCGCAGCCTGCAGAATATATGCTTATTTGCTTAATATCAGTTCATGCCTCTTGCGGTCATCCATACCATGCCTGCAAAGTAAACTGTCATAAAAGCGCCGATTCCGAATAACATTGTGATTACCTCCTGAATAAGTCAGATCGTTTATCCCCTGTTCACTTTCAGTATATAGCTGTTTTGCAAAAAATCAACTCTTTTTTCACAATTATTCTAAAGCGTATTTGTGCAGTTTGCACAAATACGTGTTTGGAATTTTCCATGATGCAAACTTGCAGATTGCTATTGCGGTCAAAAATGAATAACGAATAATCCGCAGGTTCAAACTGCGTTTTCGGCGGTTCAGAGGACGATTACGCCTCAAAAATGCAATTTCCCCGTCGTGCAGTTTCGTATTTTGAGAAATGTCTGCACAGCAAAATGATTTGAAATTGCAGAACGATAAATGTTTTCTTGCATTTTTGGCCGTTTTGCAGCATTTTTGCAATTTGCCCTGCAATTTTATACCCTGCCGCTGCCTGTCTGCTGCGGGAAAAATCGTAGGATATTTCAAAAGCGCCGTTGTTCCTGTGCATTCACAGCGGCGGCATCATTTCCGCCTGCATTTTTTGCGTCGGCAAATTTCATTGTCTGCGAAAAACCGGGCAGAATACATCGGTTTTGTTCGATATTGTGCCTGATTTTTCCTGTTTACCCGCTTATTCTCATGTATTATAATGTATTTGTTGCATTTTTCCGTTTTCTGCGTTTAATTATGTGACTAACACAGAGAGAGGCCGACCATGATAGCAATGCTACTTACTCAGGTTGAGGAGCCCGGCGACAGAGAGTTCCTCACTGATATGTTCTACGATTTCAGCAGACTAATGTACAGCACCGCAGGCACCTTTGTCAGCGAGTGCTTTGAAAAAGAGGATATTGTGCAGGAGGCACTTGTAAGGCTTATCGGCAAGGTGGACACTCTGCGGACACTGAAGCGGAGCGCGCTTGCATCTTACATCGTCGTGACCGTGAAGCACACCGCAATAAACCACCTGCGTAAATCAAGCAAGGACGACAGCCACATTCTTGATATTTACGAGGGCACAGCCGAAAGCATTCCCGACAACGAAGCCGACAGCATGGACGAGCGCGTTATCCTCAGCGAAAGCATCGGCAAGCTGTCAAAGGTATGGCCTGTGCTTTCGGAGGCGGAAAAATTCCTGCTTGAAGGAAAATATATTGCCGGCTTCTCTGATGCCGAGCTTTCCGAAACACTCGGCTGCAAGGAAAGCAGCGTCCGCATGAAGCTTACAAGGGCGCGTCGCCACGCACTTGAATTGCTGACGAAAGAAGGTGTTACCGTTGACTAAGCATGACAACTACGAAGATGCCTTGTTTGCTCTGCTCATGGAGGAAATAGTCGCTGAGCAGGGGCAGGAGTTCATGAATGAGTGCCGCGAGCTGAACGAGCTTGAAGAGTTTGAAAACGAGGAGGAGCGACACCGGCGCGGCAGAGAAACCATAAAACGTGAGCTGGGCAGAATCAGCCGTCAGAACGCCACAAGGGTGCTTCTTAAATCCCTCCGTGCCGTTTCAATTGCCGCTATGCTTGCTGTCATGATCGGTGCCGCCGCCTACCTTTCCATACCGCAATTCAAAGAAGACGTAAAAGCCATTTTTGCCGAGGAGCCCGCTCCCACGGAAAGCACCGTTAAGGACACGGGAGTCCCCAAGGCATTCATTGACGGTATAGAATACGAAAACTACGTTGAAAAAGAGCACAGCTATGATTACACGGCAGATGGCATCATCGAAACCATTGTCTACGAAAATCCCGATACGGGCGACAGCTTCACGGTCAAGATATTCACCGAGTATTCAACGGTCATTGTACCCACACCGTCCTTTTCCATGCCTCCGATAACGGAGGGTAACTACATTCACGGCGGCTACAGCAGCGGTTACACCTACAACGGCGGTATGGGTTACGGAAAATACAGCGGCTATGACCCCAACACAGGTGCGATAATCTGGGACTACAGTTCGGTTATCAGCCCCACAAACCCCTACGGCAGCACTTCGCGGCCCGGTCCCACCTCCGCTCTGCCCAACGTCTATGGCAACTATCCCAAGCCCCTTGTTCCCGGAGCAGACTACTATGGCAACGTCGGGCCGAATTATCCTTTCCCCTAAGGAAATTCAAAAAGCAGATGAGTTTTATACTCATCTGCTTTTTATTGTCTGGATTTTGCGTCAATCCTCATCGATAAAGACAAACCCGTGGGGGTCAGTGAAGCCGAAAAACTCCTCAGCTTCAGACTTGACGGACTGTTCACTGCCTATGCTGCGCACTCTTTCGCTTAAGGCAAGGTTTTCCTTTTCCGCGTTTTCTATTTTCCTTGTCAGCTCCTGCGTCAAATTCACCGCGTCCTTCAGCTGTGATGACGCCGACATAAGACTTGCCGCCGAATACAGCAGTACTCCCGCCAGCATCAGCACCGTTACCGTGTGGTTTTTCTTCATTGTGTTCCGCTCCATGCTCCGTATCGGATTTTTTATCCATTATAAACCGGTTACGCAGTTTTGAAAAGAGCTTTTTTGTAAGCTTTGCAAGAAACCTTGCCCCACTTTTCACGGGCTTCAGACACCAATTTACCGCCCGTGCGGTTATTTCGGCAAGCTTATTTAAAACCCGCAGAACGCCGCCGCTGAACACCGTCATGTAAAATGCGAAGCCCAGCACCGAAAACAGTGCCATTGCCCAGCCGAGTTCGCCGTCGCCCATGCTCATGCCGAGGGAAAACATTACTATACACAGCACCGCGCAAAACAGCAGATCCGCAAGAACATTTTTCCCGCTTCGCCGCCGAAGCACACGAAGGACATCATAGACCGTACCCAATGCCGCACCCGTTAAAAAGGCGGCGGCAAGCTGCATAAGCTGCCGCCTTACTTCAATTTCCATCAGCCGAAGATTTTGCTCCAGAAGGAGCCCGTGGGTGTGTGCTGCTCCTCATAGGCAAGCTCAATTATAAGTCCCTCAACCCGAAGCTCTCCCACATCAAGACTAATCTTACCGATGTGCAGTCCGCTGCCCCGCACAATGAGATTGCCCTGCGAGGTTCGCATGACGATTTCGCTTTCGTCAAAGCTTTCCACGTCTTCCACTCCCGTTATGCTCATTTTGCAGCGGTCGTCCATGCTGACGGAATGGGGCTTTACCGCAGGCTTAGCCTTTTCCTCATACGCCATAGTCATTCCTCCCTTTTGGTACAAGTCTATGAAGCATATAAGTAAAAAATGCAGACAAGGGCGGTGCGCCGCCCTTGTCTGCATTTTATATACTCTTTTCGCCGATGACTGTTATCCCGTGTTTTTTAAGAAGCTCAGCGGTTACGCCGTCGCCGTGGGTAAGTGTTCCCGAAAATGTTCCGTCATATATCGTTCCGCTGCCGCAGGAGGGACTGTTTTCCTTTAAAACTGCAAGCTCTGCTCCGAAAAGCTTTGCCAGATACAGCGCCGCCTCTGCGCCCTTTACGAACTCTTCGGTCACATCTTCCCCCTCTTTTGAGAAAACGCCTCCGTCACGTCGCTCGGAGGGTACGCGGGGCGTTGTCAGACCGCCGTAGCACTCGGCACACACGGGAATCAGCTCATACTTCTCCCTGAGCTCATCAAGCTTCTCCTCGAGAAGCTTATTGTTTCCGCCGTCATAGCGGCAGTTGACGCCCAGAAGACAGGAGGAAATAAGTGCTTTCTTCTTCATCGCTTCAGCCCCATAAATGCGCCGACTACGCCGCCGATAATGTGCGTAAGCTGGGAAATATTGTCCTTCAGAGTGAAGGCATCGACAATCTCGCTGCCGAGATACAGCACCAGCACAAGAATGAGGGTAATGGGAATATATCCGTTTTTCATGCCCGCAAGAGATGCCATGACAATCATCATGAACACAACTCCCGAGGCGCCCAGAAGCATTGAGCCCGGGAAGAAAATCCAATGCACAAGTCCGGTTGCAAAGGCGGTAATCACGATTGCGGCAAGAATTTTTTTGCTTCCGTAGCGCTCCTCAAGGCTCGGTCCCAGCACAAGTATCATCATCATATTGCCGATGTAATGGCTGTAATCGGCATGTCCCAGCACGTGCAGGAAAAATCTCGGATATGTAAGAATATCCGCAAGATTTGAGTGCCATACGCTGAAAAGATAGGTGTTTGACCAGCCCTCTGTTGCGTTATTAAGCAGCAGTGCGCCAAGTGAAATCAGCGCAAAGGTCAGGGTTACGGGTGCATTGTACTGAAGGCGGAACAGTTTTTTCATTTGAGCATCTCCAATGCGTCCTCATAATACTTCTTCGTTTTGTCATCAAAGCACACCATGCGCACACGCTCTATCTCAGGGTGCTCGAAAAGATATTCGGCAATGACCTTGACTGCAATTGCGGAGGCTTTTTCAAGGGGGAAATGGTAAACGCCCGTTGAAATCGAGGGGAAGTCCACGGTCTTACAGCCGTTCTGAGATGCAAGCGCAAGGCAGGAGCGGTAGCAGGAGGCAAGCAGCGCAGGCTCGTTTTTATTTCCGCCGTGCCATACTGGTCCGGGGGTGTGGATAACATGCTTTGCAGGCAGGTTGTAGCCTCCTGTTATCTTTGCTTCGCCCGTTCTGCAGCCGCCCAGGGTTCTGCACTCCTCAAGAAGCTTGGGACCTGCGGCGCGGTGAATTGCGCCGTCAACTCCGCCGCCGCCAAGAAGCGAGCAGTTTGCGGCGTTGACAATTGCGTCAACGCTCTGCTTTGTAATGTCGCCCTTGATAATTTCAATTTTCATTTTTTCACCTCAAAGTGCATTTATGTCCGAAATAAGACTGTCTATGTTCTCTTCCCTGCTTGCCCAGCTTGTGCAGAAGCGCACGACCGTTCTACCCTCGGGAAGCTGTATCTGTGTCGAGAAGGAGTATTTTTCGGAAAGCTTTGCTGTCTGCTCACCGCTTAGTATGGGGAAAAGCTGGTTTGTGGGCGAGTCATAATAAAACTCAATGCCCTTTTCCGCAAAAGCATTGCGGAGCTTTTCAGCAAGCTTCATCTCATGCTCACCGATGCGGAAGTACAGCTCATCGGTGAAAAGCGTATCAAACTGAAGTCCCAGAAGTCTGCCCTTGGCGAACATACCGCCGCGCTGCTTTATCATGTAGCGAAAATCCTGTTTTATCGCATCGTTCATGATGACGACCGCTTCACCGAAAAGCGCGCCGTGCTTCGTTCCGCCGATGTAAAAAACATCGCAAAGCTCCGCAAGCTCCTTGAGTGTGGGCGTATAGTCCAGCGCCAGAGAGCAGGCAAGGCGTGCGCCGTCAACGAAAAGCAGAATGCCGAGCTCCCGGCAGACTTCGGAAATTTCCTTCAGCTCATCTCGGGAATAAACCGTACCCGTTTCCGTAGGCTGAGAGATATAAACCATGGCGGGCTGAACAATATGCTCAAAGGATTCGTCGGCGCGGTGGCGGAGGACATACTCCCTCACCTGCTCCGCCCTTATCTTTCCATCACGGCTGGGAAGCGTCAGCACCTTGTGCCCCGTTGCCTCAATTGCGCCGGTTTCATGGGCTTCGATGTGGGCGCTTTCTGCCGCAAGCACGCCCTGATGGGAACGCAGAGCCGCGGCAATGACCGTGGTGTTGGTCTGCGTTCCGCCTACGAGAAAATGCACGTCGGCATTTTCCGCTCCGCAGGCAGCCTTTATCTTCTCACGGGCGGCGCCGCAATATTCGTCAACGCCGTAGCCCGCAGTCTGTTCAAAATTTGTTTCCTGAATGCGTGCCATGATTTCAGGCACTGCGCCCTCAAGGTAATCACTCTCAAAGCGTATCATTTTCTTACCTCTGCCTTCACCTTTTCGCCGTCGGAGGAGAGCTTCACACGGCTTACATTTTCACCACGGCGGGAAATAATCTTCTCCGCGATCGTGTCCTCAACGTCCTTCTGAATGGTGCGGCGCAGATTTCTTGCGCCGTAGGTTACGGAGTAGCTCTTCTTTACAAGATAGTCCACAAGGCTTTCGTCCCATGTGAGCTTCATGCCGCGCTCCGCCATGGCGTCCTTTGTTTCCCCGAGCATAAGCTCCGCTATGCCGCGGAAGTTTGCCTCGGAAAGCTGATTGAAGCAGATTATCTCGTCAACGCGGTTTATAAACTCGGGGCGCAGGAACTCGTTTAGCGCCTTCAGCGCTCTTTCGCGGCTCATATCGTTCAGCGTTCCGCCGAAGCCGATGGTGCTGACCTTGCTGTTGCTTCCCGCATTGGTGGTCATGACAATGACCGTATTCTCAAAGTTGACCGTTCTGCCCTGGGCATCGGTTATGCGTCCGTCATCGAGAATCTGAAGCAGAATGTTCAGCACATCGGGGTGCGCCTTTTCAATCTCGTCAAACAGAACCACGGAATAGGGCTTGCGGCGGATTTTTTCCGTAAGCTGACCTGCCTCGTCATAGCCCACATAGCCCGGAGGAGAGCCGATGATGCGGGATACGGAGAACTTTTCCATGAACTCGGACATATCAAGTCGGATAAGACTTTCGGGGGAGTCAAACAAGTCGGCGGCAAGACGCTTTACAAGCTCGGTTTTACCCACACCGGTGCCGCCCACAAAGATGAAGCTTGTGGGCTTTCTCTTTGCCTTGAGTCCGACACGGCTGCGCTTTATGGCGCGGCACACGGCATCAACCGCCTCGTCCTGACCGACAATGTGCGCTTTCAGACGGCTGTTAAGCTCCGCAAGACGCTCATACTCATCGGCACATATACTGGAGGCGGGAATCTTTGTCCAGAGCTCGATTATGCGGGCAAGATTTTCGGTTGTGAGCTCGGGCTTTCCGCCTGCGTCAATAACCGCAATCTCCTGCTCACGCTGCATTTCCCTGCTGCGAAGCTCTGCAATGCGGGCATAGCGCCTGTCAAGGTCCTCGTCGCTCATACCCGTTGCGTCATCGCTCATAAGTGCTTCACGCTCAAAGCGGATATTTTCAAGGTCGCGCTCGGCTATCATACGGTTGTTGATATCCTTATCCTTGAGGTTTACATCGGAGCAGGCCTCGTCAATGAGGTCAATTGCCTTGTCGGGCAGGAAACGGTCGGTGATATAGCGTTCGCTCATGGTGACGGCTTCGCGGCACATTTCGTCGCTTATCTTTACGCCGTGGTACTCCTCGTAATAATGGGCAATGCCCTTGAGGATTTCAACGCTGTCCTCTATGGAGGGCTCGTTTATGGTCACGGGCTGGAAGCGGCGCTCAAGGGCGGAGTCCTTTTCGATATGCTTGCGGTACTCCGTAAAGGTGGTTGCGCCGATGACCTGAATTTCGCCGCGGGACAGTGCGGGCTTCAGGATATTCGCGGCGTTCATGCTGCCCTCGGCATCGCCTGCGCCCACAATGTTATGCACCTCGTCGATGACGAGAATGACATTGCCCTGCCTGCGTATCTCCTCAATGAGTCCTTTCATGCGGCTTTCAAACTGGCCGCGGAACTGAGTTCCCGCCACAAGCGCCGTGAGGTCAAGAAGATAAACCTCCTTGCCGCGAAGCTTGTAGGGTACCTCCTCATTGGCAATGCGCTGGGCAAGACCCTCTGCAACGGCGGTTTTGCCCACGCCCGGTTCGCCGATGAGACAGGGATTGTTTTTCTGACGGCGGTTGAGGATCTGGATTACTCGCTCCAGCTCCTCCTTTCTGCCTATCATATTGTCAAGCTTACCCTCGCGTGCGCGCTGGGTGAGGTTTATGCAGTAGTTATTAAGGAACTTCATCTTTGCGGGCTTTCCGTCCTTGCCGTCCTTTTTGGGCTGAACGGGCTCGCCCTCTGCGGAATTGCCCGTATTCTGACCGCCTGCACCGCCGAAAAGACGGTTGAGGAACGGGAAGGTTGCGGTTTTGCCGTCATCATCATTAGATGCCTCATCGCCGCTGAACTCGGGAACGTCCTCACCGCCGCCAAGCATGCTCAACATATCGCCTGCGATGCCGTCAATATCCTCGTCGGAAATGCCGAGCTTCTGCAGCATATCGTCAACAGGCTTGATGTGCAGCTCACGCGCGCACTTGAAGCACAGTCCTTCATTTTTACTCTCGCCGTTTTCCATCTTCGTGATGAAAATTACAGCCATATTCTTTCCGCATCTCGAACATAATTTAGGTTGCATTGCTTACTCCCTTCTACCGTTGGGGTATATATGAAAAATAAGTCAGTTTACTGTTTTACTGCCGAAATGTCACAGTCGCGCAGAAGCAGCATTTCTTCTCCGCAGAGCATTACATTCCGCACGCCTCTTGCATCGGCGCGGCAGATTTCCTTTAAATTTTCACCGTAAAGCACGGCATCGCTTCCGCATATCACCGCAAAGCAGCCGTCGCCTGCCGCAAGTCTGCGTATTGCCTCGCACTCCGCGCTTCCCGTTTTCTTACCGTTTATATTTATGCTTAAAAGCTCGCCTGTGCCGTCGCCATTTTGCATTTCGGCAACAAGGCTTTTATTGCCAATGGCATATTCTCCGAGTCTGCGGTCAAAGGTGAAGGTTTCCTCCACCCCGTCCTCATCTGCAAAATACGCGGCGGTTTCGGTTAAAATGCAGAGCTTTTCATCTATCCAGCCGAAATCAATTGCCAGATTTTTTTCGAGAAAAACAGAATACTGTTCCTCTTCGCTGTCCAGATTAAAGATATGCGCCGTGCTGCCTTTTTCGTTTGCGGTCAGCACCGCCAATGTATTTTTCTCCGAAAGCGCGGCTTTTATTATATAGCCCGAGGCGCTGTACCATTTGTAAAGCGGCGTAAAATTTTCATCGAAAACCGTGGCGCTTCCTTTGTAGCCCGCTTCCTCTGCGCACAGAACGATGTGTCCGTCCGGGTTGATTGTGGTTGACATAATTCTATTATTTATCGCATTATGTCTTATTTCTTTGCCATTTGAGAGGTAAATATCATTCTCTCCGTAAATAAGGGCGTAGCTCCCCGCAGTGTCATACATGGGCTCTGCGACACAGTGCTTCTCAGAAAAAAGCTTTTTGCCGTTTAGGTCATAGGCGGAGATTTCATCTGTGTCCACGCAGAAAACTGCGGTTTCCGCAGCAAAGCATTCGCCGTATGTATCTGTCGAAAAGCTTATTCCGGTTACGCCGCAGGCGGTGAGCAGCAGGGTCAAAACAAGGACAGGAATTATTTTTTCATGCTTCATCAGAGTTCCTCAAAGCGAGCAGTGAATAGTGCGGCAAGAGCAGATTGCGAAGAATTTTGAGCTGCAAAAAGGCGTTTTCCCGCAGGAATACTTTGTGTATTTCAAGGGGGAACAACGCATTTGCGGCTCAAAATAACCGCAATATGCCGATGGCGTACTGTTCAGTGTTCGCTTAACATCATCTCGCCGACGGCTCCGTCGTACCAGACTCTGTTGAGATAAAGTCCCTGAGGTGGCATGGTGGGGCCCGTCAGCCTTCGGTCGCCTTTTTCCAGCAGCCCGGGGATATCCTCGGGTGCCAGCTTACCGTAGGCCGCATAAACCATTGTTCCCACCATTGCCCTGCACATATTATACAAAAATCCGTCGGCGCAGATGCGCACTGTTATGAGGTCGTTTTCTTTCTCAACCCTGCACCAATGCACCGTGCGGACAGTTGTTTTCGTTTCCGTACCCAGTGAGCGCACTGCCGCAAAATCATGGGTGCCCTCAAAGGCTTTGCCTGCCCGCTTCATCAGCTCTATATCCAGAAACTGCGGATAGAAGCAGGCACGCTTTACAAGAAACGGATCTCTGATATTTGAATTGTGTATCTTATAAATATATTCCTTTTTGATGCAGGAGGAGATGGCATTGAAGTCATCGGGAACCTCGATTGCATCAAGAACCGCAATATCATCGGGCAGACGGGAGTTTGCCGCAAGAGCTATGCGGTCTGTGGGTATGCGGCAGTCCGTGCGGAAATTTGCGCAGTAGTTCATGGCATGAACTCCCGCGTCCGTGCGTCCGCAGCCCGTAAGCTTCACGGGGTGCTCGCAGATTTTACTCAGCGCCTCCTGCACCGTCTGGCACACGGAAACGTCCTCCTTCTGCACCTGCCACCCGTGATAGCGGCTGCCGTCATATCGAAGCTTTAAGGCGATATTTCTCATAATCCGAAATGTTTCATCACGTAAATCGCGGCAAGGAACAGGACGCCGAGAAGCAGCGCAAGCCAGTCGCGTTTTACCATTTTAAGCTGTTTCATTCTCGTTCTGCCCTCACCGCCGTGGTAGCAGCGGCTTTCCATGGCAACGGCAAGCTCGTCCGCACGTCTGAAGGAGGACACAAACAGAGGCACAAGAATGGGCAGAAGTGCCTTTGCCCTCTGCAGAAGACTGCCCGTTTCAAAGTCAGCGCCTCTTGCCTTCTGAGCGGACATTATCTTGTCCGTTTCCTCAATGAGCGTGGGAATAAAGCGCAGCGCCATGCTCATCATCATGCTCATTTCATGCACGGGCACCTTGATTTTCTTCAGAGGGTTCAGCAGAAGCTCCATGCCGTCGGTGAGTGCAATGGGGCTTGTGGTGTAGGTCAGGGTAAAGGTGCCGATGATGAGAAGAATGATGCGCAGGCTCATCATAACCGCCTTTTCAATGCCCTCCCAGGTTATTGGCCAGCCCTCTGCAACGGGAGTTCCGTCGGTGTAGAAAATATTCAGCAGTGCCGTGAGTACGATAATGAATATAAGGGGCTTGAGTCCCTTGAAGGCGGATTTAGGCTTGATTTTCGCAATCGCAAGGCATAAAACCGTAATTGCGATAATCATGGCGTAGCTCGGCCAGCCGGTTGCGGAAAACAGACCCACAATATATACGATGACCAGCAAAAGCTTTGTTCTCGGGTCAAGGCGGTGGACAACGGTATCACCGGGGAAATACTGGCCCAGTGTTATATCACGAAGCATCAGGCACCCTCCTTTCCGATTTCAAGGAGAGCCTTCAGCAGCTGCTCGTTGGTGAAAATTCCCTTCGGGATTTCAACACCGCGCTGCATCAGCGCCACGGCGATTTCCGTAGGTACAGGCACACTAAGACCGATTTCCTTCAGCTCCTCCGGATTGGAGAAGACCTCTTCCGGAGTTCCGTCAAAGCGCACGCGGCCCTTGTTGAAAACTATGAGTCTGTCGGCAAGACGCGCCACATCGTCCATGCTGTGACTTACGATAATAACAGTCGAGCCGGTGCGATTGCGGTAATCAACGATGGTCTTAAGTATCTGCTCGCAGCCCGATGGGTCAAGTCCCGCTGTGGGCTCGTCGAGAATAAGCACTCCCGGTCGCATGGCGATGACGCCTGCGATCGCCACGCGGCGCTTCTGACCGCCCGAAAGCTCAAGGGGTGAGCGCTGGAAATACTCCTCGGAAACTCCCACAAGGTCGGCGGCTTCCCTTACACGCTCGTCGATCTCCGCTTCGGAAAGCTTCATGTTCCTGGGACCGAAGGCAATGTCCAGATAAACCGTTTCCTCAAAAAGCTGATACTCGGGATACTGGAACACAAGCCCGACCTTTGAGCGCGCTTCTCTTGTTGCGGTTTTGGAGGCATTGATGTCGTTTCCGTCAATCTCCACCTTGCCCTTGCCGGGCTTCAGCAAACCGTTCAGGTGCTGAATAAAGGTGCTTTTACCGCTGCCGGTATGACCTATCAGGCCCACAAGCTGACCATGAGGTATTGTGACGTCAACATTGTCTATTGCAATTTTTTCAAAAGGCGTGTCTGCACTGTAAATATGTGTCAGGCCGCTTACTTTTATTTCTGACATTTATTTTTTACCTTTATTTTATAGCCTTTGCAATTTCCTCGGCGCAGTCTGCAACGGAAAGCGCATCAAGGTCAAGGGAAAAGCCCTTTTTATTGAGCTCGTACATAAGCTCCGTGGTTGCGGGAACTGCAAGTCCCTCGCTGCGCATAAGCTCCACCTGCGAGAACACCTTTTCGGGAGTTCCGTCCGCAGCCACCTTGCCGTTTGACATGACAACAACGCGATCAGCATTCACGCACTCGCTCATGTGATGGGTTATTAGCACAACCGTTATTCCTTTTTCGCGGCAGAGTCTGGTGACCGTTTCGATTACCTCTCTTCTGCCCCTGGGGTCAAGCATTGCCGTAGGCTCATCGAGAACAATGACCTCGGGCTCCATGGCAATGACTCCGGCAATGGCAACCCGCTGCTTCTGCCCGCCCGAAAGCAAATGGGGCGCGTGCAAGCGAAATTCGTACATATCCACCTGCCTGAGCGCATTGTCAACACGCTCTCTGATTTCCCCGGAGGGTACGCCGAGATTTTCCGGGGCAAAGGCCACGTCCTCTTCAACCACATTTGCTACAATCTGATTGTCGGGGTTCTGGAAAACCATGCCGACTGTGCGGCGGATATCCATAAGCTTTTCCTCATCGGAGGTGTCAACGCCGTTTATCAGTACCTTGCCCTCAGTCGGCAGAAGTATTGCGTTCAGGTGCTTTGCAAGTGTGCTTTTTCCGCTGCCGTTATGACCGAGAACGGCAACAAAGCTGCCCTTTTCTATTTCAAGTGACACGCCCATGAGAGTTTCAATTTCATCTCCCGGGTATGTGTAATGAAGGTTTTTGATTTCAATAATATTCATTTACTTCTCCCAACGGCAAGTTGCTCCGCAGGGCAGCACAAGACCGCTGTCCGTTACAGGCAGTCCCAGCTCCTGCGAGTCGGAATGACCGCCGAATTTTTTTGTGAATATGCTCTCGGTGACGTAGGAAAGAACGGAAGCCGAAAGCCCCGTTGTATAGGAGTTTATGATGACAAACAGCGGATCATCGGAGAGAACTCCCGCGCAAAGCGAGACAAAGGGCCACAGATTCTGCTCAAGCTTCCAAATTTCACCGCCGGGTCCGCGTCCGTAGGAGGGCGGATCCATGATTATTGCATCGTACTTGCGTCCGCGGCGAATTTCGCGCTCTACGAACTTGGCACAATCATCAACAATCCAGCGTATCGGAGCATCGGAAAGCCCCGAAGCCGCCGCGTTCTCCTTTGCCCATGCCACCATGCCTTTCGCGGCATCAACATGGCACACCGAGGCACCCGCCTTTGCGCAGGCAACGGAGGCCGCGCCCGTATAGGCGAAGAGATTCAGCACATTTACAGGACGGCCTGCGCTGCGGATTTTCTCCATTGCCCAGTCCCAGTTACATGCCTGCTCAGGAAAAAGCCCCGTGTGCTTGAAGTTCATGGGCTTGACGTTGAAGGTCAGCTCACCGTAGTGAATTTTCCAGCTTGCAGGAAGACCGCCCTTGTCCCATGAGCCTCCGCCCGTTTCACTGCGGCGGTAGCGCGCATCGCGGCAATTCCAGCGCTCATCTTCCCGCGGTGTTTCCCAGATTGCCTGAGGGTCGGGACGAACGAGATAATAACTGCCCCAACGCTCCAGCTTTTCGCCCTTGGAGCAGTCCAGAAGCTCAAAATCCTGCCATTTATCTGAAATATACATGATAGACGATAATCTCCTAATTATAATTAGACATAGTATTTTACCACTTTTTACTGTGCCTTGCAACATACCTGCGGTTATTTTTATCAATGTGGGCAGCAAAAAGCAGCTTGCCTTTTGGAAGCTGCTTTCAACACTATTTTTTCTTTTTTCTTTGTCCGCAGAAGGCGCAGAAGCCGTCAGCACCGTAATAGTGGCGGCCAATGGAAATATGCTTGCGCACATTTTTAAAGTGCATAAGCTCAAGTCTTGTGAGTTTCTTATCCTCAGGAACACGTTTGCAGGCCTTAAGCAGTGAGATGCAGGCAAATGCAAAAATCGCGCCGAACACTATAAAAATCACAAAGGCAACCCAAAGCATTCCCTGCGATGTTTTCTCCAGCATATCCGCATTGGCAAACGGCCGGAAATATACAGCCGCCGCAAATGCCACAAGCGTCAGGACAAGGTAAAGAATAACATTTGACGTGCGCGGCGGAAGCTTTTCGCAATGCGGACAGATTTTCATGCCGTCAGGAATACCGTTACGGCAGTTTTTGCAAACTTTCATATCATAATCCTTTTCAAATCAAAACCACAGCCGAAGCTGTGGTTTAGGATATTACTTTACTGCTCCCAGACAGCCTGGCCTTCTTCAAGAATTTCGCCGCGGTTATATGCCTCAACGATTTTATGAATGGCGTGGTCTGCAAACACGGTGGAAATCTTATCCTCCGTGGGAATGGGGAACTCTTCCTCCGTAAGCTCGGGAAGCTGCTCTATCCTGCGCATATTCACGATTGCCTGACGGATCTTCTGCTGTTCCTCAACGCTGTGTCTGGTCATCATATCGTCGGGAGCA
>JAZRZJ010000006.1:0-4847 GCA_045601285.1 Oscillospiraceae bacterium | reverse complement strand
TACTTCTTTTCTTTTTCAAGGTTTTTGACAGGGAGCTCGTCATAACCCTCGGAGGCGGTGCAAAGGGTCTGGAAGTGACCGATTACGTGTTCGCTTCCGTCGGGTGCGGACACCTGCCAATGCACCTTGTTGTCCTTGCGCACGTCAAAACGGAAGAAGGTGCCGAACTGAAGAGTGCGGGGGTGCTTCTTGTAAAACGCAATCTGCTCCTTAACCTTTTTCATTTCCATGTGGTTGAGGAACTTCAGCTCAAGCTCATAGCCGAGGACTCCGAAGGCCGCCACATTGAAGCGGGTGCAAAGCGGCGTATCCCGTAGTGTCTGCTGATGGGGAGCCGCAGAAACATGGGCGCCCATAGTGGACTGAGGGTACAGATAGCTCAGCCCGCTCTGAATGGAAAGGCGCTCAATGGGATCTGTGTCATCGGAGGACCACACCTGCGGCGAATAACACAGCATGCCCAGGTCAAAGCGGTTGCCGCCCGAGGAGCAGCTTTCAAAAAGGATATGGGGACGCGGTGTGAAAATTCTTCCCAGCACCTCGTAAAGTCCCATGATATAGCGGTGGTAAAATTCGCCCTGATTTGTCAGCAATTCGGAACAGGCATCGGACATGTGGCGGTTCATATCCCACTTGACGTAGCTTATCCTTGCGCTGTCGAGTATTCCGCCGACGTTTTCCACAATGTAATCCCGCACTTCCTCTCTCGTCAGGTCAAGCAGAAGCTGATTTCTGCCGAGGCAGGCCTCACCCGATGGGGATTTGATTGCCCAGTCGGGATGGGCGCGGTAGAGCTTGGAATCGGGATTGACGCTTTCCGGCTCAAACCACAGTCCGAATTTCATGCCCATTTTTTCAATCTTCTCCGCAAGACCGCTTAGCCCGTTGGGAAGCTTTTTCAGGTTCACATCGTAGTCACCGAGCCCAGCAGTGTCGCTGTTGCGGTCACCGAACCAGCCGTCGTCAAGCACAAACAGCTCAACGCCCACGCTTTTTGCGTCCCTTGCGAGATTAAGGAGCTTGCCCTCGTCAAATTTGAAGAAGCAGCCCTCCCAGTTGTTTATGAGCACGGGGCGCTCCTTAAGCTTCCACTCACCTCTTACGATGTTGTGATTTACAAAGCGGTGGAAGTTTTGGCTCATGCCGTTCATGCCCCTGTCGGAATAAGTCATCACGGCTTCCGGCGCTTCAAAGCGCTCCCCTTTTGCAAGATTCCACTCAAAGCTCACGGGGTTTATGCCCAGCTGAATACGCACGAGCTCATGGTTTGACTTTTCCACAAGTCCGAAATGGTTGCCGCTGTACACAAGGTTAAAGCCGTAGCACTCGCCGAAATCCTCGTTTGCGTTGTGGGCTGTGAGGAAAAATCCGGGGTTATGTCGGTTTGAGCTTGCGCCCGTTGTGGAGGAGTTCACCGCTATGCCGTACTGAACGGGGCGCACATGGTGATGGGTCTCCTTTATCCAGCCTCCGTCAAGTGTGTGCAGGGAAAAGCGCTTGTCGGGAAGGTCGATGCTCATACTCATGAAGCGGCGGAGCGACACGGCATCACCAAGGTTCTGAAGAACTGCTCTGCGGCTTATTACATCGGCATGGGGAAAAACGGTGTAGTACATCACAAGGCGCAGATCATTACTGCGTTCACGCAGGGTGACTGCAAGTGTTTCACAGCTTTCGTCATCATCGTATGCCGTTGGAAGTGCTGTCATTGGCACGCAGCCGCAAAACACCTCATGCTTTTCGTAGACAAAATCACTGGCGAAGCTTCCGTCGGGCATTTTTATCTCAATGGGTGTTTGGCGGAAATCGCCCTTTCCCAGTCCCGACCACTCAAGGCACAGGCTGTCAAGGCTGTAGTCCATGTCGGAAGCGTGGTACATAACGCTGCTGCCAAGCTGGATATCGTGCTTGACGGCGAGGGGCTCAAAATCGTCCTCCGGAAGAGCGCTGCCGTAATGCACCTGCTCAAGATGTCCGAATTTCGTCACTCTGAAAATATAGCTTGTATTCTCCGTACGGAGATGAAAAACCTTGTCTTTTACCGTGATGCTCATAATATCACCTCATAAAAAGAATAGCATATTCGCTCCGCTATGACAACATATACATATTTTTCGCTTTTTATTGCATCTGTAATATTAAGGTGCTATAATTTCCCTACAAAGCAAGAGGAGGATATAAATATGTTTTGTTCCAATTGCGGAGCACAGCTTCCGGACGGAAGTGCGTTCTGCTCAAAATGCGGAAGTCCCGTAGCTCGCGCCAATCCTCAGTCGAGTGCTCAGAGCTATCAGCAGCCCAGTTATCAGCAGCAGAGCTATCAGCAGCCCAGTTATCAGCAGCAGAGCTATCAGCAGCCCAGCTACCAGCAGCCCAGCTACCAGCAGCCCAGCTATCAGCAGCAGAGCTACCAGCAGCCCAGCTATCAGCAGCAGCCCGTTAATCTCCAGCAGGGCATGGGCTGGTATAAATTTGTTATCAACTTTATGCTTTTCTTCAGCGCGTTAATGAATTTTTCATTAGGTATCTGTTACATCACAGGCTCCATTTATGACATTGTTGCAAAGGATAGCTACGGCTCATCATTCTGGGGCTACGATTCCATTTCCGAGATGGTTTATTCCATCTTCCCCGAACTTCAGACCATAGATATTATTTACGGAGTTCTTGCCATCGGTATTGCGGTCTTTGCAATTCTGACACGCATCAGGCTCAAAAACTTCTGCAAAAACGGCCCTGCCTATCTGTATACCCTCTACGGTGCTGTTACCGCAGTAACGCTCCTCTACATCATTATTGTGAGCTCCATCATCGGCACAAGCGCTGCCGATTCCAGCACCATCACATCAATGGTCATCGGCGTCGCAATGCTTATTGTAAATGTCATATACTTCGGCAACAGAAAGCACATGTTCGTAAACTGATTTTTAGTAAGACCGTGCAGGCAGCATTCGCCTGCACGGTTTTTTTACTCCTTTTGAGCCTTGCTATACAGCAGTGTTGTGTGGTAAAATATTTAATATTCTTTTTGCGAGGTAATAAAAAATGCTGTCTGTAAACGACCTTTCCATAAATTTCGGCGGGAACATTCTGTTTTCCCGCGTTGACCTCACCTTCACCGCAGGCAACTGCTACGGCATAATCGGTGCAAACGGTGCAGGTAAATCCACCTTTGTCCGCATTCTGTCCGGCGAGCTTGAGCCCTCCACGGGCAGTGTGTTCATTGACCCCAAGAAGCGCATGTCCGTTCTGAAGCAGAATCAGAATATGTACGACGACTACACCGTCATGGACACAGTCATCATGGGCAACGAGTGCCTTTATAACTGCGGCAGGGAAAAAGACGCAATATACGAAAAGGAAGACTTCTCCGATGAGGACGGACTCCGTGCCGCAGAGCTGGAGGAGGAATTTGCCGAGCTCGGCGGCTGGGAGGCCGAAAGCGATGCCAGCCGTATTCTTCAGGGTCTGGGCATCGCTCCGGAATTTCATGAAACTCTCATGGCGGATATGGACCCGCGAATGAAGGTTAAGGTACTGCTTGCCCAGGCGCTTTTCGGCAATCCCGACATCATTCTTCTTGACGAGCCCACCAACAACCTTGACCTCAACTCTGTTGTATGGCTTGAGGACTTCCTCATGGACTACGAAGGCACGGTGCTTGTAGTCAGCCATGACCGCTACTTCCTCAACAACGTCTGCACACACATCGTTGATATCGACTACGGCAAGATAAAGATGTACGTTGGCAACTACGACTTCTGGTATGAATCCAGCCAGCTCATGCAGAAGCTGATTAAGGACCAGAACAAGAAGGCGGAGCAGAAAATTCAGGAGCTCCAGACCTTCATCGCCCGCTTCTCCGCCAACAAGTCCAAGTCCCGTCAGGCCACAAGCCGCAGAAAGCTGCTTGACAAGCTCACCGTTGAGGAGCTTCCCGCATCGGGAAGACGTTACCCCTGGGTTGGCTTCAAGGCCGACCGTGAGCCCGGCAAGGACAGACTTTTCGTCACCGAGGTTTCAAAAACCGTGGACGGCGTAAAGCTGCTCAATAACATAAGCTTCATCGTGGGCAAGGAGGACAAAATTGCCGTCATCGGCAAGAACGAGCTTGCCGTCACCATGCTGTTCAAGGTGCTCATGGGTGAGGAGGAGGCCGACAGCGGCTCGGTAAAATGGGGCGCATCTACAACGCAGGCATATTTCCCCAAGGACCACAACAGCTATTTTGAAAACTGTGACTATGACCTCATGGACTGGATACGCCAGTTCTCCGAGGATAAGCGCGAGAGCTATCTCCGCACCTTCCTGGGCAGAATGCTCTTCTCGGGCGACGATGTATATAAGCCCGTCAAGGTGCTGTCCGGCGGTGAAAAGGTGCGCTGCATGATAAGCAAGATGATGCTGTCGGGCGCAAACTTCCTTGTGTTCGACCAGCCCACAAACCACCTTGACCTTGAGAGCATTGCGGCGCTTAATAACGGCATGGAGGCATTTAAGCATAATATTATTTTCTCCAGTCATGACCATCAGCTCACTCAGACCGTCGCAAACCGTATTATCGAGATTACCGAGGACGGCATAATCGACCGTCAGTGCAGCTTCGATGAATACATGAACATTGCGGGCTATGAGATAGAAACAAGATAAGAGTTTTGGCAATCCGCTTGCATTTTTGCAGGCGGATTGCAGAAGTATAATTTTTTTGAAATTGGGTATTGCAATTATAATCCGATTGTGTTATTATAATTGGGCGCTGGAAATCCGGGTGTAGCGCAGATGGTAGCGCGCTTGAATGGGGTTCAAGAGGCCGCTAGTTCAAATCTAGTCACTCGGACCAGTAAAAT
>JAZRZJ010000005.1:0-11803 GCA_045601285.1 Oscillospiraceae bacterium | reverse complement strand
GATGGAGCAGAGCGGTATGTTCTCCAAATATACCTGGATGCATGACCCGTGGCCGTGGGATTACTGCATGGAAAAGGAGGACTGAACGATGTTTGTCTATGAAAAGAAGCTGCAGTATCCGGTAAAAATCGCAAGGACTGACCCGAAACTGGCGAGCATTATTATTTCGCAATATGGCGGACCCGACGGTGAGCTCGGTGCATCTCTGCGCTATCTGTCGCAGCGATACAGCATGCCGTACCCCGAGCTTAAAGGTCTGCTAACAGATATCGGAACCGAAGAACTGGGGCATCTTGAAATGGTTGGCGCAATAGTGCATCAGCTTACCCGTAAAATGTCCCCGGAGGAAATCAAAAAGGCGGGCTTTGACGTCTACTTCGTTGACCATACCGCAGGAGTTTATCCTCAGTTTGCCTCCGGAACACCCTGGACCGCAGCCACAATGCAGGTAAAGGGCGATGTGCTGACCGATCTGCACGAGGATCTGGCCGCTGAGCAGAAGGCACGTACCACCTATGACAACATTCTCACGCTGTCCGATGATCCCGACGTAAACGACGTAATTAAATTCCTGCGTGAGAGGGAAGTGGTACACTATCAGCGCTTCGGCGAAGCCCTCAGGCTTGCAACCGAAAAGCTTGATAAGAAAAATTACTATATGACAAATCCCGCCTACAAGGGATAAAACAAAAAGACCGTTTCTTACGAAACGGTCTTTTTTGTATAAATGGATTACTTTGCAGCCTTTGCCTTCTTGTTGCGCTCCAGACGGGAGATGAACATGGTGCAGGTTGCGTCGCCGGTGATGTTGAGGGTGGTACGGCCCATATCGAAGAGCTTATCAACGCCTGCGATAATTGCAATACCTTCAACAGGAACACCGATAGAAGCAAGTACCATTGCCAGCATAATCATGCCGGCGCCGGAAACACCTGCGGTGCCGATGGAAGCGAGGGTTGCGGTGAGGACGATTGTTGCCATCTGAGAAATAGTAAGATCCATGCCGAAGCAGGAAGCAATAAATACTGCGGCAACTGCCTGATAGATCGCGGTACCGTCCATGTTGATGGTTGCGCCGAGGGGGAGAACGAAGGAGCTGACCTCAGGCTCTGCACCCATCTTGTTGCAACACTCGATGTTGACGGGGAGAGTTGCATTGGAAGATGTGGTGGTGAATGCGGTGATCATTGCGGGAGCAACGCCCTTGAAGAACTTGAAGGGGTTCATGCCGCCGAGGAACTTGACGCTGAGACCGTAGACGACAATGATGTGAATGAGGTAGCCGATGTAGGCAACGCCGATTACAAGTGCCAGAGTGCCGACGATGGAGGCGCCGTTTACAGCAACAACATCACACATGAGAGCGAAAACGCCGATGGGGGTGATGCGGATGATCATCATCATGATCTTCATGACAACTTCGTTTGCGCTGTGAATGAACTTGCCGACAAGCTCGCCCTTTTCACCTGCGGCCAGAACGCCTGCGCCGAGGAAAATTGCAATTACGATAACGGGGAGCATGTTGCTTGCAACCATAGGTCCGAAGAAGTTATCAGGGAAGATATTGACGATAACGTCCATAACCTTGGGAGACTCTGCAGCGGTGTATTCAAGTGCCTGCTGCTCAGCACCGCCGAGGGGCTGGAAGGAGCCCTTGAAGAGATTTACAACGATAAGGCCGATTACTACAGCAAATGCAGTAGTGAACATGTAGTAAACAAATGTCTTGACGCCGATGCCGCCAACGCGCTTCAGATCCTTGAGGTTAATAACGCCGTCTGCAATGGAGCAAACAACAACGGGAACAACAAGGAACTTCAGAAGGTTAATGTAAATGGTGCCGATGGGCTTGATCCAATCGGTAGTGAAGGTGCTTTCAGGCCACACTTTAAGGAATATGAAGCCTGCAAGAATGCCGCCCAGCATGCCGATAAAAATCCATGCGGGCAGTGAAAGTTTGCGCTTGGATTCCATGAATATACCTCCTATTATTTTGTGTGAAAATAATATCACAGATTTGTACTATTTTCCAGTAAAAATTGTATTTTTTTATTTAAAAATAACATTTCGTAAAAATTATCGCATTATATGATAATATTGTTTTTATTTTCGGTTATTTAGCACAATATAAGACAAAAGAGATGCTAAATAAGTGCATCTCTTTTGATTTTAGCATATTTTGCTTATTCGTCCGAAGAGGCTCTGACTTTCTTAAGCCGAGCATAGCGAGGCAGGGAATTCTCCTTGGGAATTTTCGGTTCGCCTTGTATAAGCGGAAGAACATAATTGATGAAATCAGACGTTACATAATTGCCGTCATCGGTGATCCACTCAAGAGGAACCTTCTTTTCATAGTTTGCAACGCTGTTGAGAGAGAGAAGTACATAGTTGCACTTATAAATTCCGGTGCTCTCATCGCGCTCAAAGGCAACCATTTTACCGGTTTCACCGGCAAGCGCGGATTCAACTGCAACCTTACCTGCTGTGAACGCTTCTTCAATATCAACGGCAGAAGCAATGTGTGCCGCACTGCGCTGAAGCAGGCTGAGCTCGATTCCGCGAACTTTTTTAACGCCCATTTCATTCTTAACAAAGTCAGCAAGACGGGCAGCAAGACCGCCGAGCTGAACATGGCCGAAGCCGTCTGTACCGGAAACAATTGCCGAGGACACAAATGTTCCGTCTTCATAATGCAGACCTTCGGATACGGCGACAAGAGCACTGTGCTTTAGTTTAAGTACCTGGCGAATATCATCGGCAAATCTATTAAGGTCGAAATCGCGCTCGGGAAGATAGATAAGGTCCGGGCCGCAGCCGTGGCCGTATTCCGTTGCAAGTGCCGCGGAAGCAGTAAGCCAGCCTGCATGACGTCCCATAATTTCAATGATGGTTACCATTTCGGTGTCGTACACGTCGGTATCTTTATCAATTTCCATGCAGCTTGTAGCGATAAATTTTGCTGCGCTGCCGAAGCCGGGACAGTGGTCGGTGCCGAAAAGGTCGTTATCAATTGTCTTGGGAACGCCGATAATACGGCATTCATAGCCCTCTTTTTCCATATAGCGACTAATTTTATTGCAGGTATCCATTGAATCGTTGCCGCCGTTATAGAAGAAGTACCTTACATCATATTTCTTGAATATTTCAAGTATGCGCTTGTAGTCGGTTTCATCAGCCTCAGGGTCTGCCATCTTATATCTGCAGGAGCCCAGTTCGGAAGAGGGGGTGTTGAGAAGAAGTTTAAGTTCATAATCTTCCTCCTGTCCCATATCATAAAGTACATCGTTAAGCACGCCTTTGATGCCATGTGCTGCACCGTACACTTTAGTTATGCACTCTGCTTCAAGTGCGGTCTTGATAACGCCGTATGCGCTGGCATTAATAACGGAAGTGGGACCGCCTGACTGTCCGAATATACATGCGCCCACTAACTCTTTCCCAAATTTTTTATCCAAAAAATCGCCTCCAAGCAGTTATGATTATTGATTATAGCATGGATTTGGTTTATAATAAATACAAATTTGGAAAAATAGTATAAAATATAATGATTATTTTAGGAGATGTATATTATGCCTCTGGTAACAACTAAAGAAATGTTTGAAAAAGCATATAAAGGCGGCTATGCCATCGGCGCATTCAATGTCAACAACATGGAGATTGTTCAGGGTATTACCGAAGCTGCTAAGGATCTCAATGCACCTCTGATTCTTCAGGTTTCCAAGGGAGCACGCTCCTATGCAAACCATACCTATCTTATTAAGCTCGTTGAAGCAGCCGTTGCTGAAACCGGTCTGCCCATCGCTCTGCATCTTGACCACGGTGACAGCTTCGATATCTGCAAAAGCTGCATTGACGGCGGCTTTACCTCCGTCATGATTGACGCTTCTTCCAAGAATCTGGAGGAGAACATTGCAATTACCCGCAAGGTTGTTGAATATGCTCATGACCACGGTGTTGTTGTTGAAGCCGAGCTCGGCACTCTCGCAGGCATTGAGGACGAAGTAAAGGTCAGCGCAGAGGATTCCTCCTACACCCGTCCCGAAGACGTTCAGGAATTTGTTGAGCGCACCGGCTGTGACTCCCTTGCAATTGCAATCGGCACCTCGCACGGCGCTTATAAATTCAAGCCCGGCACAGATCCCAAGCTTCGCTTTGACATTCTCGAAGAGGTTGAAAAGCGTCTGCCCGGATTCCCCATAGTTCTTCACGGATCTTCTTCAGTCCCTCAGGAATTTGTCAAGATTATCAACGAAAACGGTGGAAATATGCCCGGCGCAATCGGTGTTCCCGAGGATCAGCTCCGCAAGGCAGCATCTATGGCAGTCTGCAAAATCAACATCGATTCAGACCTGCGTCTTGCAATGACCGCAACTATCCGCAAGTATTTTAACGAGCATCCCGACCATTTTGACCCCCGCCAGTATCTCAAGCCTGCAAGAGCTGCAATCAAGGACATGGTTTCGCACAAGATTGTTAATGTCCTCGGCTGCGACGGCAAAGCATAACATTTCTCTATTCCTTAATTATCTTAAGATAACATGGAGGTATGAACGTGGGCCTCAAGACTAAAAAAGATATAAAACTGCCGTCGCTGAAAGGTTTGAATTACAGAGCGCTTACAAGAGCAGGAATTGCAATTATTCTTCTGATAATTGCAAATTCGCTTAATCTCGACAAGCTGATTTATTCGATCATACTGCTGGCAGCTATTCTTGCTGCAGGCTTTGAAATCATTTTTGCCGCCGTGAGCGCAATTCAGAATAAGGATTATTTTTCATATAATATAATTATCCTTTTCAGCACAATTGCTGCATTTATTGCAGGATGTAAAAAGGAAGCTGCTCTGCTTGCTATCTTTTATCAGATATTCAAGACTCTGCTGGACTTTCTTTCAAAACGCGTCAAAGCATCTGCAGCAGATTATATTTCCGAGGAAAATGCTGAGGATCTTGTAATCCTGAGAGCCATTCTCAGTCAGAAAGAAGCATCAGAGACCTCGGCAGAGGAGAAGCTTCAGCCGTTTCTGGATTCGTTTGCAAAGGCCGCTGTTCTTGTCGGCATAATATACGCCGCATTTATGCCTCTGATTGCCGACCTCACTTATGTGATGGCGATCAGAAGGGGACTGATGCTTATTCTGCTGGCTTCACCCGTTTCTCTGCTTGCATCGCTTCCAATAAGTGCAATTATAGGTATCAGTCATTCAGCAGCCTGCGGTGTGTTTTTCAGAGATGGCGATACTCTTGAAAAAGCAGCAAAGCTTAATACAGTCGTCATTGATAAAGCCGATGTCATTACCGACGGCACTCCCGCATTAATTTCCTTTACATCACCCGTATTTGACAACGACACATTTATTAAGCTTGCCGCATACGTTGCCTATAACTCCGAACAGCGTATTGCCGCCGCGATTTTAGGCGCATATAAGGGTGATTTCCACCCCGAGATTATCGATAGCTTTAAGGATATTCCCGGAAACAGCATGGAAATCAGCGTCAAGAATATTCCGATTTGCCTTTGCACAAAAGAGGTGCTTGATACCAGGAGAATAGAAATTCCTGAGTTCGAGGAGAGGGAAGGCCTGGTTCTTTATATGACGGTTGCCGGACGCTATGCCGGCGGTATGCAGTTCAGCGAATCCGTAAAGCCCGATACAAAGAGTGCCATTGAGGGAATTAAGGCTATATCTGATATTAACGTAATTCTCATAACCGAGGACAGCAGAAAGCTCAGTAAGGAGCTTGCCGATGACCTTGATGTTGACGAGTTTATCTGTGAGTGCAACACGAGCAAGAAGCTTGAGTCGGTAGAATACGCCGTATCAAGACTTGATGAAGACGATGTTCTGATGTACATAAGCGCCGAAAACCTCGATTATCACACCGATGCCGCCATAGACGCAAAAATCGGCTACGCAGCAGACAATGCGGATATGCTTCTTGCAGGTGCGGGACTTGAAGGCTTGCCTTATGCCTGCAGCACCGCAAAGCGAACCGGAAGAATCCAGAAAGAAAACATTGCCTTTGCCATTCTTGTAAAGCTTGTGCTGATAATTATGGCATTTGCCGGTATAGCAACGCTTTGGTTTGTTGTTATGGCTGATTTTGTTGCCGCATTGCTTACAATTATCAACACCTCACGCATATCCGATACATCATTAATAACAAAGATTCAGGAAAGAATATAATAAAATAAGCAGCAGGGAAGGGCGGTGCACCATAGGGATTAATAGGTTTTGAACAGCCCTTTTCCACCCATACTTCATATAAAACTCCTGCAATGCTGTCGCATTGCAGGAGTTTTATTATTTTGTCTGGGCGAAAAATTTCTCGCTCAAAACTGCTTTGCACCTTGAAAGAAAGATGTTTTCTGCAAGACAAGGCAAAAAACGCAGGAATACTGGCGATGTATTCCGAGGCTTTTTAACGCAGTATTGCGGGAAACAGCTTCTTTCAAGGCTGTTAATCCCTATGGTGCACCGCCCAGGTACCTGCTGCTTATTTTATTCCGGTTTAAACTTTCCGAGAGGATTTGCGTCTGCTGCAATACGAAGCTCAGTATTATCAACGTGGGTGTAAATCTGCGTTGTGTTGAGGTTTTCGTGCCCCAACAGCTCCTGGAGTGTTCTGACGTCAACGCCGTTTTGCAGCATAAGCGTTGCTGCCGTGTGCCGAAGCTTATGAGAAGAATACTTATCAGCGTCAAGTCCCGCGGCTGAAAGGGACTTTTTCACCATGCTGTGTACCGTTTCACGCGTAATTCTGGTTCTGCGGTTTGAAAGAAACAGAGCGTTTCTGTCGATTGCCGCGATTTCCTTGCGCACTTCAAGGTAATCATTGATTGCCTCCGCAGTAGCTTCATTTATGTATATAATACGCTCCTTGGCGCCCTTGCCGAATACTCTCAGGTGGTCAGCACGTATATCCTGAATATTGAGACCGACAATTTCAGAAATACGCAAACCGCAGTTAAGAAAAATGCAGATAATACAGTAATCACGCTCTTTATTTTTTCCGTCAATTGAGGCAAGCAGATTCTGCGCTTCTTCAAGTGTGAGATAGCGGGGAAGAGTGGCGGGTATTTTCGGAACGTCAAGGTCTTTAAGAGGATTTTCGTCAATCAGCTTTGCTTTAATATTTAAATACTTATAGAAGCTTCGCAAGGTTGAGACCTTGCGTGCACGGGTGGAAGCTTTTGTACCGTACTCGGTTTCGCGGCTGCGCTGATTTTTAACTCTGTCACGTGAAAGATAAGAAAGATAATCATAAGCCTCAGTAACAGTAACCGACTTTACAAAGTCAAGGTTAATATCAGAAATCGAAATTTCTTCAATATCCGTTCCGCGTGGAACAGCTCCGCGGTTAAGCTTAAGAAACCGAAAAAATGTTCTTAGATCAAGATAGTATTCGTCAACGGTTTTTCTTGAATGTCCCTTGATGGTTTCGTGGTAAATAAGAAATCCCTTGATTATTTCCGGAGCTTCATCTCTGTAATCCATAAAACACGCCTCACAGTATCATTTATCTGTAAGCTCATTATAAACGGGAAGAGGCTTTGCTGTCTATTGGCAATATAGACAAAATTAAGCAAAATAAAGATTTTGTTTAATTTAGGGGAGGTTAAAATGCCGAAAAAGACCCGAAAACAGTTTTGAGGCTGTTTCGGGTCATATTTCTTCAATTACAGGTATTGCGCTTCCGATATCAAATATTTCTTCATTTGTCAGATACACAGCTTCAATTTGACGCTTATTTAAAAAGCTTTCAATTGCAGCTTTTGCTTCAGTACATTTTATTATACCCGTAAACGCAATTTTATTTCTGCTGATTTTAAATGATGCTCCGCCAATGAAGCCTTTTTCAAATCCCTGCAGTTTAACGAAGGAATCATCTATTAATAATGCTTCTATTCCATACAGAGCCGAATTTGCGGCAATCAGTTTATCAGATGTTATTATTGAGTGTTCATCGACAACGGCTACCGAGCATTTTGTGTAGCCTTGCTTACAACTGATTATATTTCGTTCAGCTATTAAATCTATATTTGCCGTCTTTGGATTACAAATTACATTATCTCCGATAATACATACATTGAGTGCCGCATCGTACGGATAATCCGGTTTAATCGGATTCGGGCAAAAATCAATATCAAATCCGATTTCTCTCAGCTTGTGAATTAATTCACTATCTTTAAGATATTCAGCAGCAACAATTCGGTTATCGCCGGTATGCACAAGCGATAAATCCGCATGCCCGCTTAAGCGTTCATCTACGAATTTGTTATTTTCTGCACAAATTACGCCGATTTTATGCTGTTTTAGCGCACTTTTAAGTGATTTTTGATACTTTTCACCTATTATCAGGCACCGTACCTCCCCTTCCGGAAGCTGCGGCTTACTTATTATTCTTTCCATATCAGCCCAAGGTTGCCTTGATTGCCTCACGTATGTCTTTAACGGTTATTAATTCGAGCCCCTCAGGTCTTCTGATGTCGTCTTTTATGTGCGCAGGTATTATGCATCGCTTAAACCCAAGACGCGCAATCTCTGAAAGTCGCATATTTAGAGAGCTTACGCTGCGTACTTCTCCTGACAGGCCAATTTCGCCAACTGCTGTAAGGTCGCTGCCCAAGGGAAGCTCACGGAAAGAGCTTGCAAGAGCAAGAACTGTTGCAAGGTCTGCGGAGGGCTCGTCCAGTTCAAGACCGCCAATTACATTTATATATGCGTCACAGCCCGAAATTGCCATGCCGCCGCGCTTTTCAAGCACAGCCAGAAGGAGCGTTGCGCGGTTATAGTCAATTCCGTTTGTGCTTCTGCGTCCCGAATTATATGCCGCAGGCGCTACAAGTGCCTGGATTTCTGCCAAAATCGGACGCGAACCCTCAATCACGCAGGTAACGCAGGTGCCGGGCGCATTTGCGGGACGTCCCGAAAGCAGAATTTCAGAGGGGTTTTCAAGCTCCTTAAGTCCCTTATCAAGCATTTCAAAAACGCCGATTTCGTTTGTCGAGCCAAAGCGGTTTTTGCCAGCACGCAAAATTCTGAAGGAGGTACTTCGCTCTCCTTCAAAGTACAGCACACAGTCAACCATGTGCTCAAGCACCTTTGGACCCGCAATACTTCCCTCTTTGTTTATATGACCCACAACAAAGGTTGTAAAGCCCTTTTCCTTTGTCATGCGCATGATTGACATGGTGCATTCTCTGACCTGACTTACGCTGCCCGGGGCTGAGGCTACCTCGTCATCGTACATGGTCTGAATGGAGTCAATTATCACAATGTCGGGCTCAAGCTTTTCTGCGGCACCGAGGACATCATCAAGCATGGTTTCTGCCAGCACATAGATCTGCCCGTTTTCAACACCAAGGCGCTGTGCGCGCATTTTGAGCTGTCTTTCGCTTTCCTCTCCGCTGACATAGAGAATTTTCTGCTCCTTATCAACCAGTCCGCAGAGCTGAAGAAGCAGGGTTGACTTGCCTATGCCGGGAGCGCCGCCCACAAGCACAATTGAGCCGCGCACTGCTCCGCCGCCGAGAACTCTGTCCAGCTCGCCGATTCCCGTGGAAAAGCGGATTTCCGCCTGAGTATCAAGCTCGGATATGAGCTTCGGCTCTTTAAAAACGGCTTTTGCAGTACCTTTGGCGCTGCCCTTTGTTTTCTGATCAACCTTTACTTCCACAAGGCTGTCCCACGCACCGCAGGCAGTGCATCTGCCGTTCCATTTTGCCGTTTCATTGCCGCATTCACTGCAGCAGAAAACTGTCTTCTGTTTCATAAAATCACCTATGCAGCGGTTTCTGAAGCCGCAAACTGTAAAAATGATGCGATAAATATTTCCGCAATTTTCAGCTGATATTCACTGTTTGTAAGCTTTGTTGCCTCATCTGGATTTGACATGAAGCCGCACTCGGCAAGAACACCCGTGCAATTAATATTTGAAGTTATCAGCAATGATTCCGGAGCAGGAATTGCAACCCTCCGGTTTTCCGGATCAAGCTTTGAAACAAGGTTATCCTGTATGATGTGCGCAAATTCTTCGCTTCCGTTTGTCAAGGCGTACATTACCTCAGCGCCGCGGACATATTCGCTTGGATATACATTCTGATGAATGCTTATCAGAACTGCATTTTCAGTTCCGTTAATAAGCTCAACTCTGTCCAGCAGGTTCTGTCTTTCGCTGTAATTACCTTTTTCAGCGCCGTCAGTATCGGTACTACGCGTCAGGACGGTATTTACGCCCGTAAAATCGGCAATAGCTTCGGTTTTCAATGCGATTTTCAGATTTATATCGCTTTCCTTGGTGCCTGCGGCGGATAATGCTCCGCCGTCTCTTCCGCCGTGTCCCGCGTCAAGCACAAGAACATAATCCTTATGCTCCGTAATTGTTTCCCGCGTTTCTTTTTCAGGAATAAGAATTGCAAGCAAAATTATTATTGCGGCAATAATTAACACGATTTTCAGCACATTTTTAAGCTTAAAGCTTATAAACACAATAATCACCCCATTAATTACTATGTTCATGGGGTGATTAATATTTAATTATTCAGCAAGGAATTTTTCAAGGCGGTCAAGGCCTTCCTTGATGTTTTCCATAGAGCTTGCGTAGGACCAGCGGACAAAGTTCTTTATACCGAAGCCCGAGCAAGGAACGGTAGCAACAAGAGCTTTTTCAAGGAATGCAACGGCAAAATCATCGTCATTCTCAATGAGCTTTCCGCCGAGAGTGCGTCCGATGAGTTTCTCAATGTTCATCATAACATAGAAAGCGCCGTTAGGCATGATGCAGCTTACACCGGGAATGCTGTTCATGCGCTCAACAATATAATTGCGGCGTGCCTCAAAGGCCTTGCGCATTTCCTCAATGCCCTCCTGAGATCCGTTGATTGCTTCAACCGATGCCCACTGGCTGATCGTAGAGGGCGCACCGGTAGAGTGGCTGAGGAAATTGCCCATAATCTTCGCAAGCTGCTTATTGGCGGCGCAATAACCCACACGCCAGCCGGTCATTGCATAGGACTTGGAAACGCCATTAATAAGAAGTGTGCGCTCCTTGACATCTTCACCGAGGCTTGCAATGCTTGTAAACTCTATTCCGTCATAAATGAGCTTGTAGTATATTTCATCGGCAATAATATAAAGGTCATGCTTTACGCAGACATCGGCAATTGCCTGAAGCTCTTCCCTGCTGTAAATCATACCCGTGGGGTTGGAGGGATTGTTGATCATCAGAGCCTTGGTGTTTTCGGTGATGGCGGCTTCAAGCTGCTGAGCGGTAATCTTAAACTGCTGGGCTTCACTGGCCTGAACAATAACGGGGGTGCCGCCGGTCATCTTAACCATTTCATAGTAGCTCACCCAGAAAGGCGCGGCAATAATGATTTCATCTCCGGGGTTGGTGATTGCGGCAAGCGCAATATAAACGCTGTGCTTTGCGCCGCTTGCAACAACGATCTGAGTATAGTCATAATCAAGGCCGCAATCCTTCTTAAGCTGGTTTGCGATTGCCTTGCGCAGAGGAACAATGCCTGCTGCGGGTGTATATTTGGTCTTGCCTTCGCAGATTGCGGCAATACCGGCCATGTTGATATTGTCGGGGGTATTGAAATCGGGCTCGCCGGTACCGAAACGGATAACGTCAAGACCGTCTGCCTTCATCTGCTTTGCAAGGCTGTCAACTGCAAGAGTGGTGGAAGCACGTACGGCTTCTGCAATTTTTGAAACGGGTTTCATAAAAACATCTCCTTTTGATACATAAATTATAGACGTATAAGCCGCACTTTTCAAGGAAAAATTGCAAAATAA
>JAZRZJ010000004.1:0-33684 GCA_045601285.1 Oscillospiraceae bacterium | reverse complement strand
CTTTGAGTTGCGCGAACAAATTCGGGAGAATATCCCGGCTCGGCACGGGACGGGTGTGGTCGGAAATGACGATGACGCAAGTCTTCTTGCCTTTCGCAAGCTCCGAGAGCTTCGGACTGTCGATGGGCTTTTCCATAGCGGCCTTGACGATGGATAGACCGTCGCCCTCCGCCTTGAGCTCACCGACCCTTGAGCAAAGCACCGCCGCACCCGTCTCGTCAAAGGCAATGCTCTGTTTCCCGTACGGTATGTTGACCATATTGACCTCCGATATAGTGAATTCGCATTATGTTACAATTATACAAACACACTATATCATGCCCTTTTGTGCTTGGCAATACGAAGCGCGGAAAAATAAAACATCCCCCTTCACCCGATGAGGGGCAAAGGGGGACAGATCCGCTAAATTACTGAATCAGAACTTAATGTCGACGGGCTTCTGGTCGTACATGGCATTGACCTGCTTGTATGCCCAACCGAGGACCTTCTGGTCGAGGTTCCACAAATAAACAACGAACAGAACGCCGACTACCAGGCTGGACAGCTTAACTGTCTTCTTGAGAATTTTGCACATATAATATATGCTCCTTTCGATAATCGGTAATTCAGCTATTGCAAGAAATTACTTCTTTGCAAGGCCCTTCTGGCGTGCATACTCTGCTGCGCCGAGTGCGCCCATGAGCTGGGGGTCGGTCTTCAGGTTGATGACCTTCAGCTTCAGAACGTGCTCGATTGCGTCCTTCAGGCCGTCGTTCTTTGCGCAGCCACCGGTCAGGGTGATGCTGTCGGTTGCGCCGGCCTTCTTGGCCATAACGAAGCAGCGCTTTGCAACTGCCATTTCGATACCTGCTGCGATCTCGTCCATGGGCTTGCCTTCGCCTACGAGGGTGATAACTTCGGACTCAGCAAAAACGGTGCACTGTGCAGTGATGGGAATTACGTTCTTTGCGGTCAGAGCCAGCTTGGAGAACTCGGGAAGAGTCATCTCGAAGGAACGTGCCATTGCTTCGAAGAAGCGGCCGGTACCTGCTGCGCACTTGTCGTTCATTGCGAAGTTCTTTACGGTGCCGTCGGAGTCAACTGCAATGCCCTTAACGTCCTGGCCGCCGATGTCGATGATTGCCTTTACGCTGGGGTCAGTTACGTGTACGCCCATTGCGTGGCAGGAGATCTCGGAGATGTTTTCATCTGCGAAGGGAACCTTGTTACGGCCGTAGCCGGTACCTACGAGATATGCAAGAGCCTTGGAATCCTTCAGGCCTGCCTTCTGGCAAACTTCTTCCATTGCTGCTACTGCGGAAAGCTCGGAATTGATCTTGGAGCGGATGGTGGTATCTGCTACCATCTTGCCCTCTTCGTCAAGAATAACTGCCTTGGTGTAGGTGGAACCTACGTCGCAGCCGCCAAAATACTTCATTTATTTTTCCTCCAATAATTATTTCTTTTAATTGAAAATTACATGCAGACTTCGTCTTCGAACTCTACGAGAGAAGGATCGACGGGTTCTGCGTTAAGAACGGTGCGCATGTATTCGTTGACCTTGTCGCGCATGGTGCGGCGGGAAACGGTACGGGGGTCCATGAGGTCGTGCTCGATCCAGATGAGGTCGAGTCCGCGTTCGCGGCCCTGCTCGTCCAGGATACCCTGTACAGTAGCCATGTTCTTGCAGGCAACGTTCTGATACATGAGAACGATCTGTGCGTTCCACTCTTCGCACTGTCTCCAGCATTCGTCAACAACGTTCTGGTAACCGCCGTTGGTGTGACGACGCATAACCATACGCTCGTACAGACGGGCCAGGTCGCGGAGTGCTTCATCCTTGTCCTCGGTCTCGAGGTGCTTGGTGTAGTTCAGGGATTCCATCTCGACCAGGACGTTGATGCCCCAGCAGTTGGCAGCCCAGTTGGAGAAGTTTGCATAGTAGTGAGCGGGGCAGGACCATACCAGTGCGCGGTACTTCATCTTGCCGGGCCAGGGCTCTTCCTTGGCAGCGTAGGCCTGCATCAGGAGACGGTCAACCTTCTCGCAGGTTGCGAGTGCGCGAGGATCGCAGCCGCCGTCCATCTCATAGTTCCACTTGCGGAACAGCTCGTAGGACGGTCCGAGGAACTGAGGATATGCGGACTTGTTTACTTCCCACTTCTGCAGCTCGTAGTCAGTTTCCTGATTGAAGCGCTTGATGGTCTTGAAGTAGTTTTCCCAGCTCCACTTTACATTGAACTTCTCTTCGATCCATGCGATACATGCCTTGATATCGTCAGCACCGCACTGTACGGTCTCCTCATCGAGGTAACGTACGGGGAAGCAAAGATGAAATACGGGAGTGTCGGGGAAACGACGCTTGAAGTAAGAGGATGCCATGGTGGAGCCGTCGCAGGGCATGGAGCTGGAAATGAAGCCGTTGCCGATGTGAGGCAGGGAGTCATTAACCAGTGCGCCGCATTCGGAAGAAGGAACGGGGCAGCAGTCTGCGGGCAGACCGAAAGACTCAACTGCGTCAATGTAAGGTACACAGGTCAGCTGGTCGATTTCGGATACCAGGAATACGGGGAACATCTGATGAGGCACTGCGACCAGATCGGGGAAACCTGCGAAGAGCTGGCCCATGGTCATTTCGTCGAAGGAAACGAGCATATTGTTCAGCTCGGTGCTGTTGCCGTTCTTGCGGTCAGCCTTTGCGCAGATAACCAGGTTCTCTGCAACATAGCGGAAGATATCATAGGTTACCAGATGGCTCATGCGGAGGTTTGCACCGCGCAGACCCATGAGGTTCTTATCCATGAAGCCGTGGCAGCAGAAGTAGGAGATCATCCAGCGGTAGTACAGAGCACTGTTCAGTGCGGGGATGAGGTCCTTGGAGAAGGTCATGAGGAGCATGCCCCACATACGTGCCCACTCCCAGAAGTCATAAGCGGTGTCCTTAACGCCACGCCACTCACGACGTACGGTTGCCATTGCGCCCTTTGCGTACAGACGGCCCAGGTGCTTTTCACCGTTCTTGATGAGGTCCATCTTGCCGTTTGCGTCGAGAGCCATGAATGCCTGGAACTCTTCCTTCACACGGGCTCCGAACTGCTTTGCAAGTTCCTTCTGTCTGTTGCCGAATGCCTTCCAGTCGGTCTCTTTGAACATCTCAACAAAGATGCCGCCGACCTGCTTCAGGTTTTCTGCCTGTGCTTTCCAGTTAATGTTATCTTTGCATTTCCATACCTTAGGATTGGGGTACTGGATCTTTTCTTTCTTAGCCATTACTTTGCAGCCTCCTTGTGAATCTTTTTGATTTCGAGAGATTCAACGAATGCCTGGCAGCGGGTACGGAGCTGGCCGGAGTTACCGTTATTGTACAGTCTGTCGATAGACAGTACGGGCCAACCGTATTCTTCATGCATAACATGAGAAACGAGTGCACGCTCGAAGCCCCAGTAGTCGCAGTACTTCATCTGCTCGTAGATGATGCCGTCGGCGTTGTACTCCTTAGCGAGCTTGTCAGCGGTGTCACGACGCTGCTGAACCTTCTCGTCGGATATGTAACGTGCGCATTCTGCAACTTCCATGTAGTGGCGGCAGATCTGAGTCAGTGCGTCTTCCTCGTCGTTCAGCTCGATAACTTCGCGGCCGGGAACGGAACCGAAGCAGAAACGGTCAGCAACTACCATTGCGCCGGTGCCTTCGATGAGCTTAATAAGTTCGGGGTCGTCGATCTCGGAACCGACAACTGCAACTCTTGCACGGAACCAGGGCTTGGGATCGGGCTTGCGGCTCTTGAGCTCTTCCAGGGTTTCCTTCAGCTCGGGAAGGATGAGTGCCTTGGGGCAGCAGTAGGTAACGAGGTTCAGGATAGCGAACTCGTAACCGGTGATAACGGGGTTCTCTGCCTTGCGCATCTCACCGATCTCGGTGATGATCTTGCAGACTTCATTATGCTGCTTGACTGCCTCACGGATTGCCTTGTCGGAAGTATCAACGCCGAACACCTCGGTCATACGGTCAAGCACGCGCAGGCGCATCTGCTTGATGTAGCAGTCGAGGGTGTAGTCGGTGATCTTGTAAGGCATATCGGTGTGGGTAACGAAGAACTTTTCCTTCTCATTGACATTGAGAATTTCAAAGTGCTCCATTGCACGGTTCATCATCGAGCATGCGTCAACGCCTATCATTGCGTCGAGGAACTTGTAGCCGCCCTCGATGCCACGTTCAACCAGTGCACGTGCGTATTCGCAGGTGTAGTTGGACATGTAGTAGGTGGAGATGTCGATAGAACTGGTTTTGGGTGCGCGCAGACGCACGGAGAAACAGTTGTCTACGTTAAGGAGAACCTCAGGAATGTGGAAACAGGTATAAGCGAGGCAAATGTTGCCGTCGGCCTGATACTTCTTTACCAATTCGTTGTTGGCATCCTCAAGAAGACCTTCGAAGTAGATCAGATGCTTAAGATCTTTCAAATGTTACACCTCTTCTTAAAGAATTTCTATTTTTTGGAGTGCTTCCTTTACTCCATTGAGCATTGCGGAATCCGCAGGCAGCTCGAGCACACTCTTGCCCTTGATTTCGTTTGCGGCAAAAGTACTGTCTGCGGGGATAAAAGCTGCTATGTCCACGCCCGGTGCCTCGATAAGCTCGGCCAACTCGGGATTGGTCATACGGTTGATAATTGCGGCGATCTTTTCGTAAACGATAAGGTCGTCTGCCACGTTCTTTATGGTGCCGATAACCTGAACACCCTTCTTGCTCTGGTCGGTGACAAGCAGAAGGTGGGTTACCTTATCCATAACGCGGCGCTGAATCTGTTCGATGCCTGCCTCACCGTCGATTACGACGTAGTCGAAGCTGTTGGCAAGAATGCCGATAACTTCCTTGAGGTAGGAGTTTACCTTGCAGTAGCAGCCGGAGCTTTCGGGACGGCCGATGCCGAGGAAAGCAAAGCCGGGCATTTCAACAAGGGCATCAAAGATTCTGAATCTTGCTTCACTGAGCAGTTCAAGAGCTTCGCGGGTTTCACCGTTTTCGACGCTGTCAACGATGCTCATACGAATATCGTCAAGAGTAAGCTCAACGTCAACTCCGAGTGCAACGGAGAGACCGACTGCGGGGTCAGCATCGATTGCGAGGATTCGCTTATCGGGGTAGTTTTCAACCAAAAGTCTGACGATTGACGCAGAAATTGAGGTCTTGCCTACACCGCCCTTGCCTGCAACAGCAATGATTTTTGCGTTATTTTCCAAATATGTCCCCCCTTGGATATGCGCAATTATACACGATACGCATTATTGATAACAGTTTAACACAAAGTTTGTTAATATGCAAGCAATATATAATTATAATGTTCCAAAATTTTTATTACATTTTAGGCAAATATGACTATGTTTTTTGAGAAACCGTTAATGCTAAACAGTGCCTGCAAAATAAAGCTCCCGTCGCAAATCGACTGGAGCTTTCAGCTTGTCAAAAAAGCATTTTTGACAAGCTGCTTATTTTTATGAACTTTTATAAAAAGTTCATAAAAATAACTGTTTTAACGTGAAAGACACCTTTCATAGGTTTCTTTCACACTATCTTCCCTTCCGTTTTCCATTGCTGTACGGTGTTTTTTGTCAGTCTCAAAGCTCCCGTCGCAAAGCGGCGGGAGCTTTAATCATCAGAACATTTTTTCAACACTCTTTATATACCCGGGAAGCGCACTTTCAAAGTCCATTCCGTAATGTCTCGGAGTGCCGCGTTTTTCCGTCCTTTCGATGCAATCGGAAACGAAATTTTCTGCAGTCACCAGTGCCGTTTCAAGCTCTGCTCCGCGTGTAAGCAGCGCCGCGAAGGAGGAGGCAAAAATGTCACCTGCGCCGTGGAAAACTCCTTCTTTTGCTTCATTCATGGCAACGGAAATTTTCCCGCTGACTCTGTCCTTTGCCACAACACCGACCTTGCCTTTTTCAAGGCTTATGCCTGTAATTGCAACGGTTTTCGGGCCGTATGCGAAAAGCTTTTCCATAAGCTCAAGCACAAATTCCATGGTGTACGGGCCGCCGCGGTATTCCGTATTTGTGATAAAGCAGGCTTCGGTGATATTGGGTGTAATGACATCGGCTTTTGCCATAAGCTTACGGAAGCACTCGGCCATCTGCTCGCCGAGATTTGCGTAATATTTTCCGTTGTCCGCCATTGCGGGATCCACAATCACAAGGGTGTTCTCCCCTGCTATCAGGTCAATTGTTTCTTCCAGAAGTCTGCCCTGCTCTGGTGAAGCCAGATAGCCTGAATATATGGAATCGAATTTAACTTCAAGCTCATTCCAATGTCTTGCCATGGGTACTATATCATCGGAAAGGTCGCGGAATGTCCAGCCCGTAAAGCCGCCCGTGTGTGTGGAAAGCAGCGCGGTTGGAATGCAGCAGCACTCAACTCCGCTTGCGGACACCACCGGCAGCGCAACCGTAAGCGAGCATTTTCCCAGTCCCGACAGGTCATGTATTGCGGCCATTCGCTTTAATTCGCTCATTTAAAAATTACCTCTTTTGATGCAATGTGTGAATTTTAGCACACATTTCCATTCACTTCAAGTGGATTAAATTTAAAAGTATATCTGCGCGCTGTCTGCCAACAATATTATTGAGCAAAGGCTCAAAAAACAATTCAGGAGGATACAACATGACACCCAAAGAGCTTCTTTATATCGAAGACGCGCTGGGACACGTTCAGTTTCTGAAAACCCAGTTTTCAGATGCTGCCCAGAAAATCACCGACCCCGCACTCAAGCAGCAGATCCAGCAGTTTATCAACAAGAACCAGGAAATCTTCACCGGTTTCTACGGTCTGATTTAAGGAGGCGGAAGTATGAAAGATCGCGATATTATGGAGAATCTTCTCTTCACCACTAAGAGCGCTCTTGACCTCTATATGCACGGCGCCGTTGAGTCAGGTACTCAGAATGTTCACACAGCGTTTAGTCGCGCGTTTAATGAAACCATGGCTATCCAGGATTCTCTCTATAAGGAAATGGAGAACCACGGCTGGTACAAAACGGAGCAGGCAGACGCAAACAAAATCAACCAGCTCCGTCAGAAGTACTCTGCGCAGGGCTAATAACGCAAACGCAGGCATAAAAAACGCAGGGGTTCTCCCCTGCGTTTTCTATTGCTTTTTAATCTTTCCGGGGCTTACTCCGAAGGTCTGCGCAAAGGCTCTGTGAAACGCCGAATAATCGGAAAATCCGCATTCCGAGGCCGCACGCACGGCAGGCATTCCCTCTCTGATAAGCCGCGCTGCAAGGTTAAGACGCTTCTGCCTTATGTAATTGTGGACGGTGCAGCCTGTCTGAGCTTTGAAAAGGCGCATGAAATGATAACGGCTGAGATAGCTGCGCGCCGCAAGCTCATCTACGCTCAGCTCCTCCGGAAGATGCTCATTTATATACGACAGTATCAAAGCGATTTTTTCGTTATGCTCCGCCGCCTCACTCTCGGTATCCGAGTTGCTCTGCATGATACGGTTGAGCTGAACCATAAGCTGCGTCAGCGAAGCCCCGCGCAAAATATCCGCGCCGAAGCCCTCGTCGTCAAAGCAGTTTTCGATATTCTCAAGGCAGAGCTTAACCGCCTTTTTTTCATCATCGTTGGGGCGCATCAGACAGAAGCGCCGCTTCTCCGCAAGGGCAAAGCAGTCCATAAGGCTGCTGTCGGGCGCAAAGCGGTCAATATAGGCAGAATTTAGATAAATAATAATGCGCTCATAAGGCACGGTAACATCAATCATCGCCTTGTGAATCATGTGATTTCGCACAAGAAGTATGTCCCATGGACGCAGCTTATAGGAGGTTCCTTCAACTGTATAATCAACACTTCCGGAAAGCAGAATCACTATTTTGTCAAACTCATGGAAGTGGAAATCAAGCTCCTGGCCTGCGGTATCCTTAAGATGAAAATAGTGAAAATTTTCATTTAAGTAACCTTCTCGGCTATATTGAAATCGTTCTGACATCTCTTTGCCTCCGCTTTGTTATGTAATCACATTATACAGCACTTTTTACAATGTTTCAAGCACAAATATCAATTTACATGGCAAATATTTCTGAATATAATCATATCATAACCTGAATAAAGGAGATTTGATTATGCAAAAAAAGTCTTTCTTTAATACTTACGGATTTGTTATTTTCATGCTCATCGGCATTATAGCCGGCTGTGCTGTGGGTTGGCTTAATCCTGACCTGGGCAGCAAGCTTGAGCCTCTCGGAACGGTATTCATAAACCTCATGTTCTGCATTGTCGTTCCTCTTGTATTCTTCTCCATCTCCTCCGCTGTTGCCAACGCAGACGGTGCAAAGCGTGCAGGCAAGGTCATGGGTGTTACAATCGGCACCTTCCTCGTAACTGCCGCGATCGCAGCCGTTTTCATGTACATCATTGTACTTATATTCCCCATTGCAGACAAAAAGGTTGTTGAGGCCAGCGTTCCTATTGAAACCCTCGGTCTTGCTGATATGATTATCAACTTCTTCACCAAGCCCGACTTCTTCGAGCTCCTCAGCCGCAGGGCAATTCTTCCTCTTATTGTATTTGCGGTTCTCTTCGGCTTCGGTGTTCAGGCAGCAGGCGGCAAGAACACTCTCACCGCAAAGATTCTTGACGACGTAACCAACTGCATCATGAAGATGATGAAGATCGTCACCTACTACGCTCCCATCGGCTTCTTCGGCTTCTTCGCATCTCTGGTTGCCGCATACGGCCCCGACCTCATCGGCCAGTACAGCCGCACCCTTATTATCTACTACGTTGTCTGCTTCGTTTATATGTTTGTATTCTTCCCCATTTACGCACGCTTCGGCGGCGGCAAGGGCGGTGCAAAGGTCATGTTCAAGCACCTGCTCCGTCCCGCAGCAGTTTCCTTCGGTACCTGCTCCTCCGTTGCAACCATTCCTACCAACATGGAAGTTGCTGAGGAAACCGGTATTTCCAAGGAAGTTTCCAATGTTGTTCTCCCCATGGGCGCAACCATGCACATGGACGGCTCCGCAATGAGCGCAATCGTAAAGGTTCTGTTCCTCTTCGGCTTCTTCGGAATTGATGCCGAGCCCGGAAAGGTTATCCTTGCAATCATCATCGCGGTATTCTCCTCCGTCGCAATGAGCGGTATCCCCGGCGGCGGCGGTACGGGCGAGCTTGTTCTCTGCTCCGTCTTCTTCCCCGACCAACTTGCAGTTGCCTTCCCCATCGCTCTTGCTCTGGGCAACCTCGTTGATCCTCCCGCAACCATGGTCAACGCCGCAGGTGACTATGTTGCATCCTTCATCGTTGAGCGTTTTGCCAACGGCAAGGATTGGCTTCAGAAGAAGCTCGGCATGAAAGTCGAAGCTGAAGTCGAGGCCAAGTAAATCAGTATAGCAAAGCCTCTCCTTTCGGAGAGGCTTTTTTATTTTATTCTTTCCCTTACAGCTTCCTTAAACTCATTCCATGCGTCTTCGTGCATAACGAAGTACAGCGGGCATTCCACACCCGTAACGTCATAGTGTCTTATTACGTTGTTCTCCGTAAGTCCGTAGGTATCACACAGCCAGACAGTGAGCTTAACCAGAGCATCGTAGCTTTTCTCCGTAAATTCACCGCTTTCGTCGGGGTGGCAGACCTCAACTGAAATGCTGTCTCGGTTTCGTTCACCTGATGCGGAGGCTCTTTCCTCAAGCGGTATGCACTGAATAATCTCACCCTCAAGACCGATAATGAAATGCGGTGCGGCACGGTTTTCGCTATCATTGCATAGCTTAAGGCATTCTCCGGCAGCTACTCCCGGATTCCCCGTGTAGTGAACAACAATGTTCCTGACCGATTCAAGCTGTTTTCCGCTGCGTGCCTCACCGTCAATGTTAATTAGCTGTATATTGATATAATCCGGAATTTCATACTGTATATCGCGCTTCTTATCGGTTTCTGCCGCAAAAATCACGGTTATCGCAAGCATTACTGCCGCAAGAAGAGCCGCGATAAAGCTGTTTATCCTTTCCATTTTCACCTCGCAAGCAAAAAATCACGGGAGCTTATCCCGTGATTTTTCTATCTTTTCTTCCGTAGAAATTCAAGTTTTGTTTCGGATATAAATATGGCAATAAATATGAGGCAGAAGCCCAGAACTATGCCGAAGGTGAGGTTTTCCTGACCCACAATTACGGATATTATTGTTCCGAATACGGATTCCAGCATCATAATAAGCGCAGCGGAGGACGGCGGAGTATATTTCTGTCCCCAGGTCTGAAAAAGGAAGCAGGCGCCGGTACACATGATGCTGAGATATGCAATACTGTACCATGCCTCTGCAGGCATATTCTGAGGTACGGGCTCAAATATTGCCGCGCCCACAAGACAGATTACCGCGGCAACCGCAAACTGCACCGTTGTGAGCAGAATTGCATCGCGTCCGTCAACGAATTTGTCGGTTGCGATAATATGAACGCCGTAAAGCAGACCGCAGCAGATAGTCAGAATATCGCCTATGTTTATGCTGAGGTTTCCCGCGGTTCCGCCGAGGCACACAAGACCCACACCCACTATGCACATGCAGGCAGCGGAAATGTTGTATCCGTCGGGCTTGCGCTTCATTATTCCCCAATTAAGAAACGGGACAAAAATGCAGTAGGTTGAGGTAAGAAAGGCGTTCTTTGCAGGGCTTGTAAAAGCCAGTCCGTAGGTCTGCACAATGTAGGCAGCGGCAAGGCACGCACCCATTATAGCTCCGCCCTTCAGGTAAGCTTTGTCAAGCTTTTTAAGCCTCGGAAGAGAGAACAGAAGCAGCACAACCGCGGCACCGCCAAAGCGGAATGCCATTACCCATGTGGGAGTAATGCTGTCCAGCGTGTTTTTGAGAATTACAAAAGACGTGCCCCAAATAAGCGTTGTTGCCACAAGAGCAAGGCGTCCGAGAGTTCCTTTATTATTATCATTCATAGCTTATCCATAAACAGTGCCGCAGCGCGAAGCATGAGTTTTTTCTTAACTCCACTGTCAAAATCAATTTCTATCAGGTAATCGTTTCCCATGGGTGTGGCCTTAACGATTTCACCGGTACCGAAGGCCTTGTGCTTTATTCTGTCGCCCACCTTGAAATCGGGCGCTTTCTTCGCCGCAGGCTTTTCGGTCTTCGGCGCAGCAAGAGGCTTTTCTCTTACCGGCTCGGGTCTGCGGGCAAATTCACTCTGGAAATAGCTTTTTTCCGAATAGCCGTAGCCCTTGGGAACATTGCGTTTGTTTATATTATTCTCCGGAATCTCGTCCACGAAACGCGAAACGCGGTTTGCCGTTGTTTTGCCGAATATCATACGCTGCTTTGCGCAGGAAATAAACAGCTTTTTCTTTGCTCGTGTTATGGCGACATAGCAAAGACGGCGCTCCTCCTCCATTTCGTCGGGCTCGCCGATGGTCTTGATACCGGGGAAAATTCCCTCCTCGACTCCTACCACGAACACGTTTTCAAATTCAAGGCCCTTTGCCGAGTGCATTGTCATCATTACAACGCAGTCATTGTTTTCCTCATAATTGTCAAGGTCGGTGTAAAGCGCAACATCAGCAAGGTAGCCCTCAATTGTTGGCTCCTCCGCCTCTTTCATGTACTCAATAATGCTTGTTTTAAGCTCACGGACGTTTTCTGCACGGGCGGAATCCTCAAGGGTATCCTTATCCTCAAGCATTTTAAGATATCCGCTTTTTTCAAGCAGCAGCTCATAAAGCATGTCCGGAGTCATCTCCGCAGACGCGGTCTGAAGCTCGGAAATCATTGAGGCAAACATACGCATTTTAGCCGATGCCCTGCCAAGCTCATCGTATTTGTCCGCATGGGATATGACCTCATACAGAGAAGCCCCGCGTTCCGCCGCAATTGAAGCCGCCCTTTCAATGCTCGTTGCGCCTATGCCTCTCGGCGGATTGTTGATAATCCGCGTAAGCCGCAGGTCATCGGAGGGTGAGGCAATTACGCACAGATATGCCAGCATATCTTTAACCTCGGCGCGATCAAAAAAGCCCGTTCCGCCAAAGATTTTGTAGGGAATGCCGTTGCGCTTGAAGGCCTGCTCAAACTGGTTTGACTGGGCATTCATGCGGTAAAGAATGGCGTTATCGCCCCATGAGCCGCCTCTGCCGTATTCCGCCATGATCTGCGTGGCAACGTATCTTGCCTCCTCGTGCTCGTTGTCCGCAACATAAAGCTCAAGCTTTTCGCCCCGGTCGCCGTTAGTCCAGAGCTCCTTGCCCTTTCTGCCGAGGTTGTTGCGGATAACCGCATTTGCGGCATCAAGGATATGTGAGGTGCTGCGGTAATTCTGCTCAAGACGGATTACGCGGCAGCCCTTGTACTGATCCTCAAAGGAGAGGATATTTTCAATTGTAGCGCCGCGGAATTTGTATATGCTCTGGTCATCGTCGCCCACAACGCAGATATTCTCATAGCCGCCGCTTAAAAGCGCCGCAAGCTGATACTGCAGCATATTGGTGTCCTGATATTCGTCAATGAGGACATAACGGAAGCGCCTCTGCCAGTAGGAGCGCACATCGTCGTGCTCACGCAGAAGCTTTACCGTATAGTAAATAAGGTCGTCAAAATCAAAGGCGCCTGCACTGAAGCAGCGGCGGGCATACTCGGAATAAATCTCCGCAATTTTCACCCTGCGTATATCGCCCGAAGACCTTGCCCGGTCATAGTAGGTCTGCGGTGAAAGGCTTTCGTCCTTTGCGCTGCTTATCTCAGAAAGCAGCATTCTGGGCGGGAAGCGCTTTTCATCAAGCTCATAGTCCTTCACTATGCGCTTGATAAGGCTCAGACTGTCGCTTGTGTCATAAATCGTAAAGCTCCGGGGATATCCCAGAACATCGCAGTGACGGCGCAGAATACGCACGCAGGCAGAGTGAAAGGTTGCCGCCCATATATCATTTGCTTCAGGGCCGAGCATTCTTTCAAGGCGTGATTTCAGCTCATTTGCCGCCTTGTTGGTGAAGGTGATGGCAAGGATTCGCCACGGCTCAACACGCTCGTATGCGGCTGCCAGACGCGCCTGCTCTCCCCCGCGCTCCATTATCTCAATGTCCTCCTCGCAGGCTCCTATGGGAAGCTCATTGCAGTCGGAGGCTCTGCCGTAGCGCAAAAGATTGGCAATGCGGTTAATAAGCACGGTGGTTTTACCGCTTCCTGCTCCGGCAAGAATGAGCAGAGGACCTTCCGTTGCCATGACAGCCTTTCTCTGCATGGGATTAAGCTTGGCAAAATCGGCTTCGATAACCTTTTTTCTCGCTTCAATATATCTTTGTTCAAAATTATTGTCCATGGCATCATTTTACCATGAACGACTGAATTTAACAAGTATCAGCAAGCACTTCGCGAAGATGTTCCATGGCTTTTCTTTCGATGCGCGACACCTGCACCTGAGATACTCCCAGCACCTTTGCGCACTTATCCTGCGTCATACCGTGAAAATAGCGGAGGTATATGGTTTTTCGCTCCTTTTCGGGAAGCCGTTCAACCGCGTGCCGCAAAGAGATATGCTCAACCATGCGTTCCTCACCGTTAATGTCGGTGAGCACGTGCTCAAGGGTAAAGCCGTCCTCCCCCGTTTCACGCTGAAGGCTTTCCGTAGGACCTGTTGCCGTTTCCGCAAAGGCAATCTCTTCAGGGCTAAAGCCCGTTTCCGCCGAAAGCTCTGACAGAAGCGGCTCGCGCCCAAGCTTCTGTTCAAGGGCAACACGGGCGGTTTTAATCTGCATAGCCTGCTCCTTGATGCTCCGGCTCACCTTAACGGCACCGTCATCACGGAGAAATCTGCGTATTTCGCCTGAAATTTTCGGCACGGCATAGGTGGAAAACTGCGTGCCGAAGCTCTCGTCAAAGCCGTCAATAGCCTTGAGAAAGCCCACGCAGCCCAGCTGATAAAGGTCATCTGCATCAACACCGCGTCCGAAAAATCTTCGTGCAATGCTCCAGATAAGCCCCGAGTTTTCCTCTATAAGACGCTCGGCGGCAGTTTTGTCGCCTGTCTTTGCCGCACGCAGAAGTTCAACTGTTTCCGCTGTCATCTTCTGCTTTCCCGCTGCTTAATGACTCGCTGCATTGTGACCGTTGTGCCTTTGCCCCGGGCAGATTGCACGGAAAGCATATCCATAAAGCTTTCCATGATGGTAAAGCCCATGCCGCTCCGGTCATCGCCGCCTGTTGTGTACATGGGCTGCATGGCTTCGTCAATGTTGTCAATGCCCCTGCCCCAGTCACGAACTCTGACTTCAAATTTTCCGCCTTCGTATATGCAAAGCCGCACGGAAATTTTACCCTCACCGTCGGGATAGGCGTGTACAATACAGTTGGTCACGGCTTCGCTTACGGCAGTCTTGATGTCGTCAAGCTCCTCAAGCGTAGGGTCAAGCTGGGCAAGGAAGCCCGCCGCGGCTGAGCGGGCGAAGCTTTCGTTTACACTGACAGAGGGAAATTCAAGTTTGATGTAGTTTCTCATTTTCATGTTGTCACCTCTCCTTTTGCGAAAATCGGCACGAGTCTGTCCACGCCGGCAGCATCAAGCACCTTCAGCGGCTGAGGCGCAGGATTTTCAATCAGCATTCTTCCGCCGCCCGAAACAAGCTTGCGGTTTGTTTTCACGATAACCGCTATGCCAGAGGAGTCCATAAACGTCAGCCCCGACATATCAAGCACCAAATCTCTTGGCAGACAGCTGTCTATCGCATCGCTTATTCCCCGAGCCGCGTCTTTTGCGCCGTGGTGGTCAAGCTCACCGCTTAAATAAACCGTGAGTCTTCCGCCTGAATAAGAGGTCATAATTTTCATTCGTATCAGCTCCCGATAAAAAAACTGGCATTGTGCCGCAGCACAATGCCAGTTTCAGCTTGTCAAAAGAATTTTTTGACAAGCTGCTCACTTTTTCTGAGTTTTTGGAAAATCTCAGAAAAAGTAAGATGATTTAACGTGAAAGACACCCTTCTTGGGTTTCTTTCACAATATCTTCCTTACCGTCGTCCAACACTGTACGGTGTTATTTGACAGTTTAAAAACTGGCATTGTGCAGCAGCACAATGCCAGTTTAATACTTTATATTTGCGGATTAAGTCGAAAGGAGTTTATCTGCCGAGGTTTTCAAGGCTTGCCTTGAGATTTTCGATAAGACCTTCAAGCTTTGCCTTCTTCTCACGCTCGAGGTTTACAACATGCTCGGGAGCGCGGGAAACGAAATTTTCGTTGGCAAGCTTTGCGATCTGACCTGCAAGCTGTTTCTCGGCGTTTGCAAGCTCCTTCCCGATGCGTGCCTTTTCTTTTTCAAGGTCAACAAGCTCTGCCATGGGCATGAACATTCTTGCATTGTCGGTAATAACGGAAACCATGCCCTCGGTATTTTCGGGAACATCAGCAATGACAGACACTTCGGAAGCATAAGCCAGCTTGCAGATGAACTTTTCGCCGTCGGTAAAGGGCTTTGCCTTGTCGGAAACAATGATAAGGCGGCTCTTTCTGGAGGGAGGAACGTTCATTTCGGCACGGCGTGCGCGGACGGCCTTGATTGCTTCCATGACCATTTCGAAATTTGCCTCGTCATCGGGGAAGCTGAGCTGCTCGCAGTACTTGGGATAATCGGCAATCATGGGCGCCTCACCCTCATGGGGCAGTGCCTGCCATATTTCCTCGGTGATGAAGGGCATGAAGGGGTGCAGGAGCTTGAGAATTTCGGTGAGAACATACAGCAGGACGCGCTGTGCGCTTTCCTTTGCGGTCTCGTCATCGCTGTTAAGGCGGGGCTTTGTCAGCACAATATACCAGTCGCAGTAGCTGTCCCAGATGAAGTCGTAAATCTTGCCTGCGGCAACACCCAGCTCGAAGCTGTCCATATTCTCGCAGACTTCCTTTGTCACCTGGTTGAGCTTGGAGAGAATCCACTTGTCCTCGGTTTCAAGCTTCTCGGGCAGCTTATTGTCCTCAACGGTGAGATTCATCATCACGAAGCGCGATGCGTTCCATATCTTATTGCAGAAGTTGCGCATCGCCCCGCACTTTTCAACATAGAAGCGCATATCGTTGCCGGGGCTGTTGCCGGTAATGAGGTTAAAGCGCAGAGCGTCGGCGCCGTACTTCTCCGCCATCTCCAGCGGGTCAATGCCGTTGCCCAGGGATTTTGACATCTTTCTGCCCTGGGAGTCGCGGACAAGACCGTGGATAAACACGGTATAGAAGGGCTCCTTATCCATCTGCTCCATAGCACTGAATATCATACGGGCAACCCAGAAGAAGATGATGTCGTAGCCCGTTACCATGACAGTGGTGGGGTACCAGTAGTCAAGCTCGGGGGTCTTTTCGGGCCAGCCCATTGTGGAGAAGGGCCACAGCGCCGAGCTGAACCAGGTATCGAGAACATCCTCCTCCTGCTTTATATTCCTGCTGCCGCAGTGAGCGCACTGGCAGGCGTCCTCACGGGAAACGGTAATCTTGCCGCAGTCATCGCAGTACCAGGCGGGAATGCGGTGACCCCACCAGAGCTGACGGGAAATGCACCAGTCATGGACATTTTCCATCCAGTTCATATAGGTCTTGGTGAAGCGTTCGGGAACAAACTTGATGCGCCCGTCCTTGACAACTTCTATTGCCGCCTCTGCCAGAGGCTTCATCTTTACAAACCACTGGGGGCTGGTGATAGGCTCAACAACGGTGCCGCAGCGGTAGCAGCAGCCTACATTGTGGGAATAAGGCTCAACCTTTACAAGATATCCCGCATCCTCAAGGTCCTTTACGATTGCTTCGCGGCACTCAAAACGGTCCATGCCGTTGTACTTTCCGCCGTTAATGATCTTCGCGTCCTCGTCGATGCAGAGAATCTGCTCAAGGCCGTGGCGCAGACCCACCTCATAGTCGTTGGGGTCATGGCAGGGAGTCATCTTAACGGCACCCGTACCGAAGCCCAGCTCAACGTAATCGTCGGCAACAATGGGAAGCTTTCTGCCCACAAGAGGCAGGATCGCATTCTTGCCCACAAGATGCGTATACTTCTCGTCATCGGGGTGAACTGCAACACCGGAGTCACCCAGCATGGTTTCGGGACGGGTTGTTGCAATGATGAACTCCTCGTCGGAGTCCTCAACGGGATAGCGTATATGCCAGAAATGTCCGGGCATATCCTTGTATTCAACCTCGGCATCGGAAAGAGCGGTGCGGCACTTGGGACACCAGTTTATGATGCGGTTGCCCTTATAGATCAGTCCCTTTTCATAGAGCTCACAGAAGGTTTCGCGGACGGATTTTGCACGCTTTTCGTCCATGGTGAATACGCTTCTGTCCCAGTCACACGAGGCGCCCAGCACCTTCTGCTGCTCAACGATGCGGCTGCCGTACTTGTGCTTCCAGTCCCATACGCGCTCAAGGAACTTTTCGCGTCCCAGGTCGTAACGGGTGATGCCCTCCTTTTCACGCAGCTCCTGCTCAACCTTTATCTGTGTTGCAATACCCGCGTGGTCTGTGCCGGGCAGCCACAGCGCCGAATAGCCCTGCATTCTCTTGTAGCGGGTGAGAATATCCTGCAGAGTTGAGTCAAGGGCATGACCCATGTGGAGCTGGCCCGTTACATTGGGAGGAGGCATAACAATGGAAAAGGGCTTTTTGTCGGGATCAATTTTACCCTTAAAGTATCCGCCCTGCATCCACATGTCATAAATCTTTTTCTCAGTTACCTGAGGATCATACACTTTCGGCAGTTCTTTCATCTTGTTTCTCCTTGTATCGTCATTGTATTTTTTTAATCACTTTATCCGTTTTCGCTCTGAGGAAGCCCTCGAATTCAGCAAGGTCGGTTCCCTTAAAGGAGCGTTCGGGGATGAATATCGGGTGGCGCTTTTCTGCAATCAGAAAGTATGTAGCCTCATAATGATAAATTGCGCTTATTTCCGAAAACTCAAAGCGTTCCCTCTTGTTCTGTCCCTCTGCCGCAATTCCTTCATCGTTTATTGTGATAAGCACAAAATCAGTTTTGCTGTCACGGGTTTTAACGGCGATTGCCGCATATATGCGTTTTTTCAGCGCCAGTACCGATACGCACAGCACAAAGGGTATGATAATAAGCAGCAGTCTTTTATCAAATCCGTGGTTCAAAACGAGCACGGTCATCAGAACTATGAACGCAAAGCTTAAAAACACGGCAAGTGCGCTTGATAATACGGATTTTGTTCTGTTCTCCGTACTTCTGAAAAGCTTGAACCAGTTGACAAAGTCGCCGTATTCAAGTCTGACCTGTGCTTTGAACTCCATGATTTTCTCCGTTTTGGCTGAAAAATTCTTTCTTCGGGAAAAAGAAAAGCGCCCTGAACAAAGTCAGGGCGCAGTTATTACGCGGTACCACCTGAATTCCGGAAAACCGGCACTCATAGTAAACGGTGATTAATACGGCAAGAGCAGACTGCGAGGAATTTTTCGTTCCGAAAAGGCGTCTTTTCCGAAGGAATACTTTGTGTATTTCATGGAAAAAGCAACGCATTCGGGGCGAAAAATAACCGCAGTATGCCGAAGGCGGATTAGTCAGCGTTTACTAATACTCTGTAACGGGAGAACCCGTACGGCTTACTTAAGTTCAGCACGTCTGCTCGGGACCGACCTTCGGGGCTCTGCTTTGAGAACTCACACCAACCGTTCCCTCTCTGAAAAGCAGGTTACTCCTACTCCTGTCCGTCAACGCTTTTAACAATGGAATATTATAGTACGATTATCTGAAAAGTCAAGAATTATTCGGTGCGCTCTTTGCCCCAGAAGAACAGCGCAACGGTGCCGGGGCCCGTATGTGCGCCCACAATTGTGCCGATGTAGTTGATTACGACCTTGCCGTTTAGCTTGGGGAACTTTTCCTCAATCAAATCGGCAACCGCACGTGCGTCCTCATAGCAGTCGGAATGGGAGAGGAAGCACTTGCCGGAATAATCAAGTCCGCCGTCGGCATACTGCTCCATGCGTTCCACAATGGTGCTGATAACCTTTTTCTTTGTGCGGATTTTTTCACGGGGAATGAGGTGTCCCTCATTGTCCATGTTGCACAGAGGGCAGATTTTCAGCATACTGCCCACAAAGCCCTCGGTCTTGGAAATTCTGCCGCCGCGTACATAGTACTTAAGGTCGGTGGAGAAAAACCAGTGGTTTACTCTGAGTCTGTTTTCAAGAGTCCACTCGTAGAGGTCCTCAATGCTCATGCCCTCATCGCGTCTGTCAGCCATGGCGTCAACAAGCAGACCCGCTCCGGTGCAGGCACCGAGAGAGTCAACAACGTAAATCTTAAGGTCGGGATAATCGTCCATGAGCATGCCCGCACCTGTGCGGGCGGAGTTATAGGTACCCGTAAGTCCGCTGGAAAGCGTAACATGGATAATTGGCTTGTTACCCTCCATGATGGACCTGAAATACTCCATATATTCCATGGGGTTTATCTGGCTGGTATGAGTCATTTCATCTGCGGTCATGCGCTCATAGAACTCATGGTAAGGCACGGAAACACCCAGATCGTCAAAATACTCATCGTTGCCTATGGAGTATCTCATGCAGGCATACTTTACGCCCCGTGCGTCAAGATGCTCTTTGCTCAGGTCAACGATGGTGCAGCAGCTTATTATATAATCATAATCGGACATGGTTAGTCCTCCTTTACCTCACAAATGAAACGCTAACATTACAATTATATATGTGCGCCTCAGTTTTTGCAAGGGTTAATTATCCCAGCTTTTCCATAAGCTGCTGAGCGGTGTGAACACCGACGCACTTGTCAATCTGCTTGCCGTCGCGGAAAACGATCATAGTGGGAATGCTGAAAACTCCGAAGCGCTGAGCAATATCGGGGTGGTCATCAACGTCCAGCTTGCAGATTTTCACCTTGCCGTTAAGCTCATTATCAAGCTCCTCAAGAATGGGTGCCTGCATACGGCAGGGGCCGCACCAGGTTGCCCAAAAGTCAACAAGCACGAGGCCGCTGGAGGTGATTGAATCAAAATTGTCCTTTGTAAGATGCATAATTGCCATTGTTTATATCTCCTTTTCGGTTTTTACATATTCGTTGGCGGAAAGCGCGGCAATATTGCCCTCGCCTACCGCAATTGCAACCTGATACGGTGCGCCGGTGCAGTCGCCTGCGGCAAAAACACCGGGAATATTTGTTCTCATTCTGCTGTCAACCTTAATCGCTCCGTTTTCGGTTTCTATACCGGCGACAAGACTTGAGCTTGTGACTTTGTCCGAAAGAATGAAAATGCAGTCGGTTTTATACTCTTTACCGCCTACGGTTAGCGTGTCCGCCTTCATGCTGCCCGAAATCCCGATTTTTGATTTTCCCGGGAAACGCAGTACGGAGCAGCCGATGCTTTCAAGAAACTCCGCATCGCGCTCGCATTCCTCACCCTCACCGATTACTGCAACGGTTTTGCCCTTATACAGCATTCCGTCGCAGGTGGCGCAGTAGCTTACGCCGCGTCCGAGAAATTCCGTTTCTCCCGCACACATGGGGCTGCGGCTTATGCCCGTGCAGATTATTACGGACCTGCTTTCATAAAAATCGCTGCCCACGGCAACGCCGAAGCTTTTTCCCAGAGGCATGGCGTTTAATGCCCTGCCCTCTATGATTTCCGCACCGCTTTCCGAAAGCTGTCTGCGGAAATAGTCCTCCATTTCCGCGCCGTTTCCCGAAAAGCCGGGATAATTCGTAATTTTTTCGGCCTTGTAAAGATTTGTCGTTTCGGCTTTATTTGCAATAACGGCAACACTTTTGCCGCGGTTGCGTGCAGTAAGTGCGGCGCTTACGCCCGCAGGTCCGCCGCCTATGATGATTATGTCGTACATTGGTTTCACCCCGGCACTTTATTTTTGAATATTGTACCACATTTTTGTTGTAATTACTACAATAATCGTTTATAATTTTTCTATTCATAATTTTGAATTGGAGATAAAGATATGGAAGAACTCAGCAGCAAAAACTTTATTGAAAGCTTTATCGACGAGGACCTTGCAGAAGGCGGCAGATGCGAGGGAATGCAGGTGCACACCCGTTTCCCGCCCGAGCCTAACGGTTATCTGCACATCGGACACTGCAAGGCGCTTATCATAGACTTCGGCACAGCCGAAAAATACGGCGGCATCTGCAATCTCCGTATGGACGACACCAATCCCGCCAAGGAGGACACCGAATACGTTGACGCCATTCAGGAGGATATCCACTGGCTCGGCTTTGACTGGGACGACCGCTTCTTCTACGGCTCCGACTATTTTGAACAGACCTACGAATACGCCGTTGAGCTGATCAAGAAGGGTCTCGCCTACGTCTGCGAGCTGACTCCCGAGCAGTTCAAGGAATACCGCGGCGATACCACACGTCCCGCAGTTTCTCCTTACCGTGACCGTCCCGTTGAGGAAAGCCTTGACCTCTTCCAGCGCATGAAAAACGGCGAATTTCCCGAGGGCAAGTACACCCTCCGTGCAAAGATCGACCTTGCCTCCGGCAACTTCAATATGCGTGACCCCGTAATCTACCGTATCCGCTATATTGAGCATCACCGTCAGGGTACAAAGTGGTGCATCTTCCCCATGTACGACTTTGCCCATCCCATTCAGGACGCACTTGAGCACATCACCCATTCCCTCTGCTCCCTTGAGTATGAAGACCACCGTCCTCTGTATAACTGGGTCATCAATAACGTGTCCGTTCCCTCAAAGCCCCGTCAGATCGAGTTTGCCCGTCTGGGCATCAACTACACCGTACTGAGTAAGAGAAAGCTCCGCCGTCTTGTTGAAGAGGGCATGGTTTCCGGCTGGGACGATCCCCGTATGCCCACTCTCTGCGGTCTGCGCAGACGCGGCTACACCCCCACCGCAATCCGCAGCTTTTGCGAGCGCATCGGCGTAAACAAGGTTCCCAGCACCATTGAGTACGCATTTCTTGAGCATTGCCTCCGCGATGACCTCAACGAGCACGCACAGCGCGCCATGGCGGTCCTGCGTCCCATAAAGCTCACCATCACCAACTATCCCGAAGGTCAGTCCGAGGAGCTTGAGGTTGAAAACAATCCCAATGACTCCGAAGCGGGCACCCGCAAGGTCAGCTTCTCCCGCAACGTATGGATCGAGTCCGAGGACTTCCTTGAAATTCCCGTTCCCAAGTACAAGAGACTGTATCCCGAAGGTCCAGAATGCCGTCTGAAAGGCGCATATCTCATTAAATGCACCGGCTGCGTGAAGGACGAAAACGGCAATGTTACCGAAGTCCTTGCAACCTATGACCCCGAAAGCCGCGGCGGTGACCCCGCCGACGGACGCAAGGTTAAGGGCGCAACGATCCACTGGGTCGATGCCGGAAACTGCGTTGACGCGGAAGTCAGAATGTACGACAATCTCTTCCTCGATCCCGAACCCGATGCCGCCGAAAAGGATTACATTCAGTGCATGAATCCCGATTCACTTGAGATTCTTCAGGGCTGCAAGCTTGAAAAGATGCTTGAAAGCGCAGTTGCTCCCGCACAGTTCCAGTTTCTGCGCATGGGCTACTTCTGCGTTGACAACAAGGATTCAACTCCCGGTCATCTTGTATTCAACCGCGCAGTTGCTCTCAAGGACAGCTTCAAAAAATAAGATTTATCAAATATAAAACGCCTCCTTATCGTGAGGCGTTATGTCGTTATTATGTATAATGCAGGTGGTAAAAATCATACTCCGTTCATCACCGGCATAAAAGATACCGAAACAGTATTTTCAAATGTAGCGGAAAGGTGTTTTTTATGCTCTTCCTATGTCGCGGGCGCCGGTTATTTTGTGCTATATGCACAAATCTATCACGGCACAGAACCGCAAGACACAGTGCTGCAAACTATTACATAGCTGATTTTCTACTTTTTTGTTAATTTTAGTGCTGACAATTTGTTGCAACACTAAAAAATGCGCACATAAAACCGCATTTTGCACAATCCTTCAATTTGCTTCTTGTGCATTATTCCAGTTTATATATTATGTATAACATTCGTCATTTTACACTCTTCTATAAAATGACAAAATATATTAAATTAATATAGGTGTTTTGTAAAAAAAATAACTAATTCGATATACAGGAGGTAACCTATGTCCAAATACGCTGGTTATATGGGCAAAGTGATGCAGGTCGACCTTAGCACTCACTCCGTAACGGAATATCCGTGGTCGGATGAGGAGCGAAGACTATATCTCGGCGGCAAAGCTATGGCTTCAAAAATCATGTTTGATAACTTCAGCGGCAAAGAAGATCCCTTAGGTCCCGAAAACATTATTGTCATTACCACAGGTCCCCTTACCGGAACCGGCGCTCCCAGTTCCAATCGCTTTAATATTTCAACGCTTTCCCCTCAGACCGGAATTACCACTTCTTCCAACTGCGGCGGCAACTTCGGCTACTATCTTAAAAAGGCCGGAATTGATGCTCTTATCGTCAAGGGCAAATGTGAAAAGCCCAGTTGGATTGAAATCAAAAACGGAACTTTCATCTTCCACGATTGCGGCAAGCTTTGGGGCATGAAGGTTACGGAAGCCCAGGAGGAAGTTGAAAACAGACTTGCCGCCGCGCGTGGCTGTGAACGCGTAAAGTGCGGTATTGTTTCCATCGGTCCTGCCGGTGAGAACATGGTCAAATATGCTTCCGTCATCAGCGGCGAACGTGCGGCGGGCCGTGCAGGTGTAGGCGCAGTATTCGGCTCCAAGAACCTGAAGGCAATTGTCGCAACCGGCAACCACGAGGTTCCCATTTTTGACTATGACCGTGCACTCAAGCACCATCAGAAGTGGGTTGAAAACCTCAAGAAGCATCCTCTCACGGGCAACCAGCTTCCCCGACTTGGTACAGCAGGTCTTGTATCCCAGATGCAGATGAGAGGCATTCTCTCTACCAGAAACTACGCCTACGGCAAGTTTGAGAACTTCGACAAGGTCAACGGCGAGCTTCTTGCCGAAGAGTACAACATAATCAACAAGGGCTGTATGTCCTGCCCCATGAAGTGCGCACGTACCGTTAATGTAAACGGCAAGGAAGTCAAGGGTCCCGAGCTTGAAACCCTCGGTCTTCTCGGCGGCGGCATCATGAACGACAATCTTGAGCTTATTCTCCGCTGGAACAACGAGCTTGACGAGCTGGGCATGGATACCATCTCCGCCTCCAGCACTCTCGCATGGGCTATGGAGGCAAACGAAAAGGGTCTGTGGAAAAACGGCCTTGAGTTCGGAAAAACCGCCAACATTTCCAAGACCTTTGAAAACATTGCCTACCGCCGCGGCATCGGCAGTGAGCTTGCAGAAGGCTCACGCTGGCTGAGCAAAAAATACGGCGGCGAGGAATTTGCAATTCAGTCCAAGGGTCTTGAGCTTGCGGCTTATGAGCCCAGAAAAGCAGTCGGTCAGGGTCTCGGCTACGCAGTTGCAAACCGCGGCGGCTGCCACCTCAACGGCGGCTATCTGGTAATCCTCGAGGGTCTCGGTCTTTACACCGATACGCAGACTCCTCACGCCAAAGCAGACCTCTGTATGTTCATGCAGGACCTTATGGAGTCTGTTTCCTGCGGCGGTCAGTGTCTGTTCACCAGCTATGCTGTCTTCCCCGACTTCCTGATTTCCAAGCCCAACAGCATCGTAACCAGAATCGTAAACAAGGTTATCCCCTTCATAGGCTGGGCAGTTCGTCTGCTGAACAAGCTTCCCAGACTCCTGCATCTGAATCTTCCCCTCATTCCCCACACCACCGAGCTTAAAAACTCCGTCGGTATGAAGGGCATGACTCTCGGCGAATTTCTTCAGATCGGCGAACGCAGCTACAATGTTGAACGTGCCGTAAATGCAAAGTTCGGTGTATCCGCTTCCTCCGATACGCTTCCCAAGCGTCTTACCGATGTTCCTCAGGATCCCAAGAATCCTAAGACCAAGGTTCCTCTGGAAACCATGAAGAAGACTTATTATAGAGCACGCGGTTGGGATAAGAACGGTCTGCCTACCGATAAGAAGCTGCGCAGACTCAAGATTATTGACTAACGGAAGGAGAAAACCATGGTTACTGTTAAACTTTTCGGAACATTCCGTCTTGACAGCAGACTCAATAACGCCATTGAGATGGATGTTAAAAGAGTAAAAGACATCTATCCCCTTATTATTACCGAAGTCAAAAAGCACGATCCCTGTACTTCCCTTACCGAAGCAGACTTTAAAGGCTGTGTGGTATCTGTCAACGGCAAGCAGGTCAATCTCAGATACAAGCTCAGTGACGGTGATGAGGTTTATCTCATGCCGGCAGTTGCAGGAGGTTAATTAATATGCCCAGTCATTCCATAAACATTGAAAAGTGCGACGGCTGCGATGCATGCCGTTCTGCCTGCCCCGCACATGCCATCAGCGGCGAACAGTACAAAAAGCACAAAATTGACCCCGACCTTTGCTACAACTGCGGTCTTTGCGCAGAGCTCTGCGATAACGGTTCAATTATCGACCAGTACGGTGTTCCCGTAAAGATGCGTGCCCGTGAAGATTGGAAAACCCCCATTGTTGACCGCGCAATGTGCGTAGGCTGCAGTGTCTGTGTTGAGGATTGTCCCCAGTTCGCTCTTGAACTCAGCGATCCCGATTTCCACGGCAATATCCATGTTTATGCCGAGCTTAAGCATCCCGAAAGATGCACGGGCTGCGGCAAATGTGCAAAGCGCTGCCCCGTTGGTGCAATCGCACTGGGTCGAGCAGTCATTGAGGATACTGTAATTACTGTAAATTACAATGCCGAAGAAGAAGCAGTCCCCGAGCATGACCACGCTTCTCTGCTTGAATCGATTCATGACTCTCTGCACGGTCTGTTTGAGGAAACAAAGAGCTGATTATGGCCTATCAGATTACAGACAAGTGTATTGGCTGTGAGGATTGTATCAGGCACTGTACCGGCGGTGCGATAAAAACTGTACTTGACGAGGAGAAAAAATACTGTACAATAGATTCAGACCTTTGTGTTTCCTGCGGTCACTGTGCACTGTTCTGTAAAGAAGGCGCAGTTATTGACGGCACGGGGAAATTAGTTAAACCCATTCCCGAGGAGGAACGCAGCGTTCCTGAAATCAACCTTGATGTCTGCAACGGCTGCATGCTCTGCGTGGAAAGCTGTCCCGAATATGCTCTTACAATGATAAAAGTAACGCGCACCTTCTCGGTTGCGGCGCTTATGAGCCTCGAAAACTGTTTAGGCTGCGGTCATTGCTACAGAAGCTGTCCCGTTCGGGCAATCAAGCTGATAAAAAGGAAGGATCTCAATGCTGCAGGTTAAAACTCCCGCCGATGCACTCAACATTATTAAAGAAAGCTTTAAAGGCAGTATCTCCTCTGTGGAGATACTGCCTCTTCACGCCTGTTTAGACCGTATTCTCGCAAATGACATTCTCGCAGAAGAGAATGTTCCGGGCTTCACGCGCAGCAGCGTTGACGGCTATGCCGTAAGAGCCGCCGACACCTTCGGCTGCTCCGACTCCATGTCCGCGATACTGAAGCTCCGCGGCGTTGTAAACATGGGCGAGCCCGCAAAATTCAGTCTTGCCCCGGGAGAATGCGCCTATGTGCCAACGGGCGGCGCAATTCCCGACGGTGCCGATGCCGTTGTCATGATTGAATATGCCGAAAGCTACGGCGGCGGAGAAATAGGAGTACTCAAGCCCGCAGCTCCGGGCAATAATGTGGTATATATAGGTGACGATGTTTTTCCCGGAAAAACCGTTCTGAAAAAGGGACGTGTAATCCGTTCCGAAGACATCGGTGCTCTTGCCGCACTGGGATTCTGTGAGCTTGGCGTTGTGAAGAAGCCCGTCGTGGGAATACTTTCAACGGGCGACGAGCTTGTCGATATAAGCGAAAAGCCCGCAATTGGACAGGTGCGCGATGTAAACTCCGCCATGCTTTCCGCCGCAGTGCAGAGCTTCGGCGGTGAACCTAAATGCCTCGGCATAGTCCGTGACGGCTATGTACGGCTCCGCAGCGCACTGAATTCCGCCCTTGAGGATTGCGACATGGTGCTGATTTCCGGCGGCAGCTCTGTAGGGCAGATGGACTCCACCTGCGCCGTAATCGACGAGCGCGGCAAGCTCCTTCTTCACGGTATAGCCATGAAGCCCGGCAAACCCACAATTGTCGGCAATGTTGACGGCAAGCCCGTTTTCGGTCTCCCCGGTCACCCCCTTGCCGCACATTTTGTGGCAAAGATTTTTGTTAAGCCTCTTGTGGAGCAAATGCTCGGCTGTTCAACCAGAAATTATGCGGTAAAGGCCGTGCTTACCGAGGCCGTTTCCGCAAATCACGGCAGAGAGCAGTTCAGCGGTGCGGTGCTTTTTGAGGAAAACGGTGTCACCTATGTTAAGCCCGTTCACAGCAAATCGGGACTGATAAGCACTCTTGCAGGCTGCGACGGTTATTTTGTCGTCCCCCGTGACTGCGAGGGCTTTGCAAAGGGTACGGAAATTGAGGTTATCGTATGAAATTCAATTACCTGACAAATATTCCTCTTGAGCAGGCACGCAGCGAATATATCGCCGCATTGACTGCAAGGGGAATGAAGCCAAAGCGCGAGGATATCTCCGTTCAGGCTTCCTGCGGCAGAATCACCTTTTCGCCGGTTTACGCGAAAATCTGCTCTCCCCACTATCACGCAAGTGCAATGGACGGAATTGCTCTGAAGGCTTCCCTTACCTTCGGCGCAAGCGAAACAACCCCCGTTGTGTTAAAGCCCTCCGACTATATTCAGGTCGATACCGGCGACCCCATTCCCGAGGAATGCGACGCCGTTATCATGATCGAGGACGTTATATATGACGATGACGGCAGCGTTCGTCTTTTCACCGCCGCTGCACCCTGGCAGCATATCCGTCAGATAGGCGAGGATATATGCGCAGGCGAAATGATTCTGCCCGCAGGTGTTGAGATAACGCCAGCCGCAATCGGAGCTATGATTGCAGGCGGCTGCCTTAAGATTGAGGTCGTGAAAAAGCCCGTCATAGCCATTATACCCACGGGCGACGAGGTCGTTCCTCCCACCGACGAGCCAAAGCCCGGTGATGTGCTTGAGTTCAACTCCTCCATTTTCTCCGCAATGACGGAAAAATGGGGCGGTATTGCAAAGACCTATCCCATAGTTCCCGACAAGCCCGAGCTTCTCCGAGCAGCCTTAAAGCAGGCCGTTTCCGAATGTGATGCGGTGCTGTTAAACGCAGGCTCCTCCGCCGGACGCGATGACTATTCCGTCAGCATTATCGGTGAGCTTGCCGAGGTGCTGTACCACGGCATTGCAATAAAGCCGGGCAAGCCCGCAGTTCTCGCCTGCGCAGGCGAAAAGGCTGTGCTCGGTGTCCCCGGTTATCCCGTTTCGGGCATTATAGTAATAGAAGAATTTCTGAAACCGATACTTGAAATAATGTGCGGCACACAGAAGGACAGCTCACAGTTTGTTGATGCAGTTCTCTCCCGCCCCGTAGTTTCAGGTCTTAAATACAAAGAGTTTGTCCGCGTCAGAATGGGCGCGGTAGGCAGGACACTGGTTGCCTCTCCCCTCAACCGCGGCGCAGGCGTTGTATCCTCCTTCATGAAGGCAGACGGCATTCTTGAGGTTCCCCAGGGTACCGAGGGCTTTGAAGCAGGTGAAACCGTCAGGGTCAGGCTTCTCCGTCCGCTGAGCGAGCTTGAAAACAGCGTTGTTGTAATCGGAAGCCATGACCCTCTGCTTGATGAGCTCGGCAATATGCTCCATGCCGCTGACAAGGAGCTTTACATGAGCTCCTCTCATGTGGGCTCAATGGGCGGAATTATGGCGATACGTCGCGGTGAGGCACACGCCGCCGGCTGCCACCTTCTTGACGAAACCGACGGCAGCTATAACATCTCTTACCTGCGCCGCTACTTCCCCAACGGCGGCATTCGTCTTGTTGAATGCGTAGGCAGAACGCAGGGCATCATGGTGCAGAAGGGCAATCCCCTCGGCATCAGCGGAATGGAAGATTTGTTCAAAGGTAATTTGCGTTATGTAAACCGTCAAAAAGGTTCCGGCACCCGTGTTCTGCTTGATTATCTGTGCAGGAAGAACGGTTTTGACGTGTCGAAGCTCTACGGCTATGAGCGCGAGGAGCTGACCCACACTTCAGTTGCGGCGCAGATAGCAGCCGACAGCGCAGATGCGGGTCTCGGCATTTATTCCGCGGCGCAGATGTACGGGCTTGATTTTATTCCCGTCTGCACCGAGCAGTATGACCTCATTATTCCCGATTTTGCATGGGAAACCGAGGCTGTTCAGAAGCTTATCGAGGTATTGAAATCCGAGGCATTCAGAGTACGCCTCAAGGAAACGGGCGGCTATACCCTTGAAAACCCCGGTGAAGTCAGAGAGAAGTTTTAAGGAGAATTGTCATGGCATACACAGCAGCAGTTATAACGGTAAGCGATAAATGCAGCGTCGGCGAGAGGGTTGACACAAGCGGCCCTGCAGTTAAGGAAATGCTCACCGAGGCAGGCTTTGAGATTAAGTACACCTCTATTGTTCCCGATGATCGCGACATTATTTCTTCCGAGATAATTAAGTGTGAATACGAAATCGACGCCGATCTTATTATAACCACCGGCGGCACCGGACTGTCAAAGCGCGATGTAACTCCCGAGGCAACAAAGGCTGTCATCGACTATGAAATTCCCGCAATTCCCCAGACCATGCTATATTACAGTCTGCAGTTCACTCCCCGTGCCATGCTTTCAAGGGCTGTTGCGGGCGTGAGAAATGACGGACTTATCATCAATCTTCCCGGCAGCGAAAAAGCAGCACGCGAAAACCTGGGCGCAGTCATCGGCACTCTCGACCATGCGCTTAAAATGATCGCAGGAGAAGGTCATAACTGATGGACTACAAAAACTCACTTGACGAAAAAGAGCGTCTTAGGCTGAAAAGCAGCCATGTATGCGTAGTGGGCTGCGGAGGTCTCGGCGGATATATTGCAGAGCTTCTGATTAGGCTCGGTGTAGGGAAAATTACCGTTGTTGACGGTGACTGCTTTGACGAATCAAATCTTAACCGCCAGCTCACCTGCACTCTCAAGAGCCTCGGTAAAAGCAAGGCGGAAGCCGTAAAGGAGCGCTCCGCGATTATTGATCCGGCGCTTGAGATTATTGCAGTTAAAGAGTTTCTCAATGAAGAGAACGCAGCAGAGCTTATATGCGGCTGCGATCTCGTGCTTGACGCACTTGACAGCATTGATGCCCGGCGTACTCTTCACGCTGCCTGCAAAAAGCTCGGTATTCCAATGGTTTTCGGCGCAATTGGTCCCTGGCACATTCAGTTCGGAGTCATTCCGCCCGAGTCTGAAATGTTTAAAAAAATGTCCTCCTCCCCGGATTATCACGGGGAGAGCATGCTATCCTTTGTTCCCTCTCTCTGCGCCTCCTATGAGGTCGGTGAGGCTGTAAAGCTCCTGACAGGCAACTCATCGGAGCTTATGGGCAAAATCTGCGACATTGACCTTATGACAAACGAGCAGATAATAATTGAGATATAAAAAAGCTGAGATTAAATCTCAGCTTTTTTATTCTTTATATTCAGCAGCACAATTGCCGAGAGGACAAGGATAATGCCCGCAACGCTCAGCGGTGTCGGCGTTTCATTGTAAATTAGGAAGCCGAGCAGGGTTGCAACAACGGGCTCAATGGAGGCCATGATGGATGCCTTGCCGTTTTCAAGTCCCTCAAGGCTCTTTGTGTATAGCAGATATGGCATGAAGCAGGTAATTACACCCGTGCCGATTGCATACAGCAGGTTTGTTCCCGTGGAAAAGGCAATGGCATAGCTCCCCGTACCGTCAATGATAAGGGCTCCTATTGCCGCAAGGGCGCAGGAATAGAAGTTGATGGTAAAGGTGGAGTAGCCGCGGTTTATCGCACAGCGGCTGAAAATACTGTACAGCGCATAGCAGATGCCCGAGCCTATTCCGAGGGCAAGTCCCGTGGGGGTAATGTAACCGCCGCCGCTTCCGATGCCCGAAACAAGACAGCAGCCTGCAAAGGCAATGAGCATTGCGGCAATTTTCCTGCCCGTAATTTTTTCGGCAAAAAGCGGCGCAGACATTATGATGACAAAAAACGGCGCTGTATAAAGCAGTATTGCCGCGGCGGAAAGGCTCATGTAGTCCATTGCCTTAAAGTAGCACCAGCCGAAAACAAGCAGGGAAATTACACCACTTCCGAGGAACACCCATGCGTCCCTCAGCTTTAGCCTGAAGGCATTGCGGTCTGCCAAAAGCATTACCGCAGCGAAAACAATAGCAGCGAAGGTGCATCTTATTGTAATAACTCCCATGGCGGAGAGACCCATTCCGTCAAGACTTCTGCGGAAGAAGCCCATAGTACCCCAGAATACGCCCGCACCAATGGCCAGCAGAGAATACTTGTTTTTCATATCTATCCCCGTTTCAGAAAACATAACGAAACAATAATAGTTATTTATCTCGCTTCTGTCAACATCGGCTTAAATTTGATTGACTTTTTTCACTTATCTTGCTATGATTACAAAGCACGCGGGTATGATGGAATTGGCAGACATGCAAGATTTAGGTTCTTGTGCGAGAGCGTGCAGGTTCGACCCCTGTTACCCGCACCAAAAAAGGCTGTCCGAAAGGACAGTCTTTTTTGTGCCGCAAGGCTGCGCCTTGCTGTTTATCCGCTTCGCTCAAATTCAGCTGAGAGGGGATAACCAATCCCCTCTCATGCTCACCCCATGCAAAACCAACGCAGTGTGCATTGTATTAATCATTGGTTCCTGTTACAGCGTCGTCGCAAGCGATACAAAGCTTGCGATGACTTTTTCATTTCATGTAAGAGTCATCTCTCACTCACTCCGCTGCTCCTACTTTTCAAATCAAACACGCTTCGCTCAATTTTATTTGTTGGTATTATATATCCGGCAGCTATTGGTCATGAAAGCAGCAAAAACATAGTGCAGTTAGCCTGAAAACTGTATTGACAGTGCAGTTTTCAGGTGATATTGTAAATTTACAATACAAAAACAGGGGGTACCCTTATGGAAAGCAAAGCAACCGTTTATGTTCGCCATCTCAACGCACCTCATCAGGAAGAAAGCCTGACCAAGTTCATGCCCCTTAACGATGCTCTTAAAAAGGAAGTCAAGGAAGCCGTCTATGAGCTGTTCGACAAGGCCGGCGGCGAGGCTCTGCTCAAAGAAAGTAAGGAGGTTTTCATCAAGCCCAACGGCATTGACGGGCAGCCCTATTGCTACACCCGTCCCGAGCTGGTGGAGGCCGCCATCGAATACTGGAACGAGCACGGCGCAAAGAAGGTTTATCTCTTCGAAAACTCCACCCAGTCTAACGCCACACGTCTGGTATATGCCGTCACCGGCTATGACAAGATCTGCAGGCGTACCGGTGCAAAGCCCGTTTATCTCGACGAGGACGAGCAGGTGAAGTTTGAGTTCAAGGGCCGTCCCTCCATTGAGGACGACAAAGACGGATATCAGAGCTGCAGCTTCGATATGCCCAAATTCGTGGTTGAAAATCTCATAAAGAACAAGGACAAGAATCTATACATAAGCCTGCCCAAGCTGAAAACTCACTCCATGGCAGGTGTAACTCTCGGTGTCAAGAACCAGTGGGCATTCCCCTGCCAGACCGCCCGAGGCTTTGACCACAACTACAACCTGCACTACAAGCTCATCGACGTTCTGAGCTATGTGCGTCCCGACTTCACCATTCTTGAGGGTGTTGAGGGCACCATTTACGGTCACTATCCCGTCACCGCCCTTGCGGATACCGCCGTTCTGCCCCTCAAGGTTCTTGTTGCCGGTGCAAACGTCGTTGCCACCGACATGGTTGGCGCACGCATCTACGGTCTGACGCTTGACGACGTTCCCCATCTGAAGCTTGCTGTGGAAAAAGGCTACTCCGACGGCGTTATGAGCCTTGACGACATTGACATTCAGGGCGATATCTCAATGTACAACACCAAATACCCCACCGACCTTTACGACTGCTATCCCCCCGATGTCAAGGTCATCAAGGGCAAGACCCGCTGCTGCAAGCAGGGCTGCCAGAACAATCCCCTCACTCTGCTGCAGATTCTCTACAACGACCATCAGGGCAATGGCGGCTGGACAATGGTTATGGGTCTGGGCCACGACCTTGAGGAAATTGATGCCATTGAGGGCAAGGTGCTCATCGTCGGTGACTGCGCCATAAACGAAGTCGGTGACCGCCTCATTCAGCGGCTGGGCAAGAAGAACGTTTACCTCAGCCACAAGTGCAACAGCCTTGCCGACTCCGCTGCGGCAATGTTCCACCTCATGGACGTTGACCCCATGGTATTCGTTCCCATCAATCCCGTGAAGGCTCTGTGGTGCCTCACCCTCTCGAAGCTCAACGGCTCCACCGCGCTGGTACCCAACCCCTTCTCCAACAAATTCAAAACTGTTTGATATACGAAAAATCGCCCTCAAAGGGCGGCGCGCCATAGAGATTAATAGGTTTTGAACGGCCATTTCCCGCCCATACTTCATAATAATAATAATCCCCCGGCGTAGCCGGGGGTTTTTCATATGCGGGCATAGCCCTCTTTTACTAGCCACGCCTCAAGGCGTAAACTACGGCCTGACACTTGCGAGTGGATTGTTACTTGCTACCCGTAAACGGGTCTTCGTAT
>JAZRZJ010000003.1:0-4139 GCA_045601285.1 Oscillospiraceae bacterium | reverse complement strand
TACGAAGACCCGTTTACGGGTAGCAAGTAACAATCCACTCGCAAGTGTCAGGCCGTAGTTTACGCCTTGAGGCGTGGCTAGTAAAAGAGGGCTATGCCCGCATATGAAAAACCCCCGGCTACGCCGGGGGATTATTATTTTCAGAAGCTGCGGAGAGGTGCGCTTCCGTCGTCCTCACTCTTGGTGATGGCGCGGATCTCCGCCTCATAGCTGTAGCTGTCGCTGACCTGAACGGTGATCCTGTCACCGACCTTGCGGCCGAGTACGGATTTGCCGAAGGGCGATTCACGGCTTATGAGTCCCTTGAGGGGATCACAGCGCACTGTGGTTACAACCTGAATGATCTGTGTCTCGTCGTCCTCGGGGATATATATTTCCACCCTGTCGAAAAGTCCCACCTCGTCCTCGGCGGAATCGGTGCCGATGATTTTTGCGGAGGAAATCATTTTTTCAAGATAGCGAATGCGGCTGCGGTTGCGGTTCTGCGCGCGCTTGGCTTCCTTGTATTCAAAGTTTTCGCTCAGATCACCGAAGGCGCGGGTACGCTTGACCTCTTCGATAAGCTCGGGCATGAGCTTGTTTCGCTCCTCAAGCTCAGCCTGCATCTTTTCGATGTCAAGCCTTGTGAGTTCGTCATTCATTGTCAGCCCTCAAAGCAGCCCTTGAAGGCGATTTCAGCGGCATCTGCAGCTTCTGCATCGAGGATTTCGTACATGACGTAATCGCCAACGACCCATACCTGAGCATTCTCAAGCTTGGGGTATTCCTCGGGGAGATATTCGTCCATCCATCTGTCCCTGAGCGCCTGAACATAAGCCTCAAGCGTCTCCTGAAGCGCCTCGGCATCGTCGGTCCTGAACACGCCGTACTCATTGATGTTGGTACCCACCTTGGACTTCTTCACGCAGCAGTCGCTGTAGGCTTCAGGGTCAATTTTCATGGTGCTCTGAAGATATGTGTCGGGAACGTCCATCATGATTTCGCTGTCGGCGGCACCGTTGACGGCGGCAGCAACCGCCTCAAAGCCCGGATCGGCTGAAGCGGCGTCTTTTCCGCCGCAGGCGCAGAGGCACAGCAGGGTTATAAGGGCGAGAATAAGTGCAATGTATTTTTTCATTTGATTACTCCTTAAAGAGCGTGGGTACGCAGATAATTGAGAACAAGGTTGAAGCCCGTTGTGCAGAGATGAATTCCGTCACCGTTGCCGTATTCGGGATTGAGGCAGCCGCCCGCGTCCTTGAGAACGGAGGCGGAGTCGGCATAGTGGGTGCCGGTTGCTTCCGCAATTTCATATACCCAGACGTTTGCGGCATCGATTTTGGCGTTGTTGATGCCGTTGTCCTTTGCCTCGTAGGAGGCCTCAACGGGATAAATGGAGTTGCAGATGATCTTGGTGTCGGGGCTTGCGGCCTGAATGCGATGAATGAGGTCGATGTACTGGTCCTTGAATTCCTGCTCGTCCATCATGGCAACACCGTTTACGCCGATGGTGAGCACAAGATACTCGGGCTGTGCGTCTTTAACGGCATCGACAATGAGGATTTCCTCGCCGGTCTTGGGGTAAACGACGGTTGCGATGCTCTGGTTGAACAGGGCAAGGGTGCCGCTGGAGGGAGTCCATACCTGAGACTCGTTTACAACCTCGTAAGCCTTCAGACCGTAAGTAGTGCTGTCACCGATAAAGACAAGCTTGTCGATGTATTCCTGACCTGCGTCGGCGGTCTGGGGCAGCCATACGGGAACGCTGTCGTCAGGCTCAACGGGCTGTGTGGGGTTCTCCTCGCCGCCGTTGTCAGCCGGTGCGGAGGATTCTGCGGGAGCGGGCTCTTCGCTGTCATTGCCGCCGCAGGCGGTAAGCAGCGCAAGGCACATCATGAGTGCAAGAATAAGTGCAATAGTTTTTTTCATGGTTTCTCACTTTCCGAACTTGAACAGTTCAATCCTGTGTATTGAGTCTGCCGCGGCTGCGGCAGCGCTTTTCCTGAAAAAGTATTATACAACAATGCGGGGAAAAGGACAAGTCATTAAATTTCGCTTCGGCGTATCTGAAAAGCCACGGCGGTTGTATCATACCGCCGCCAGAGCTTCAAGAGCTGCCTTTCGAGGCGGTATACGGATAACAAAAGGAAAGGGTACGCATCATGTGCCCTTCGGTCTTTTAGGCGATGCAGTTACGAAAAAATATAATAAATACATACTGAAAGCAGACACGGTTCTCATTATCACCATGGGCCTAATGCTTATGGTAAAGGGAATTAAAATGCTGCCGTAAATACGGGTCAAATCCTTTTCCCGACTGCTTTTCTCAAAAGGTATGCAATAAAAAGCTTTGCGGTTTTTGCCTGAAATTGAAAATTTATGCAATAATTACTTTATATGTATTTATATCTGTTTACTTTGGTATTATAATAATATAAATTTGCTATGTAATATTATGCACAAACGGAGGACATTATGGATTACAAAGCCTTATACAGAGAAAAACTGCGCACTGCCGATGAGGCGGTGAGGTGCGTAAAAAACGGAGACTGGGTGGAATATACGACCCAGCTGGGTTTCGCACCTGCCCTTGATGCCGCACTCAGCCGCAGAAAAGATGAGCTGCATAATGTGAAAATCCGCGGCTCGCTGATTTTCGGACCCGTTCAGGTTGCGGAATGCGATCCTGATATGGAGCACTTTGTATATAACACATGGCACTGCTCCGGCTATGAGCGTCGGCTTTGCGACAGGGGACAGGCATTCTTCGAGCCCATGCTTTTCAGAAACCTTGAGTGGTATTACAGAAATTTCATTACCGCAAATGTCTGCATGGTGACCGTGTCGGATATGGACGAGGACGGATATTTCTACTTCGGGGCATCTGTCGGCGTATCGAAATTTACCGCAGAATGCTGTGAGTACGTCATTGTGGAGGTCAACCGCAATATGCCGAAGCTGTACGGCACGGATGCCGCCCGTATTCACGTTTCGGAGGTTACATATATCGTCGAAAGCGGTGACCCTCCTCTGCTGGAGGTGCCGAATCCCGCTCCCACAGCGGAGGATGTGATGATTGCAAACCACGTTCTGCCGCATATCTGCGACGGAGCAACGGTGCAGCTCGGTATTGGCGGTATGCCAAATGCTCTGGGCGAGCTCATCGCGCAATCCGACCTGAAGGATCTGGGAATGCACACAGAGCTCTGCTCTGACGGCTACTATGCCATGTATAAGGCGGGCAAGCTTACAAATGCCCGGAAGACGCTGCACACGGGCAAGGGCGTAATCGGGCTCTTTCTGGGAAGCAGAGAGCTCTGCGACTGGGTCAACGAAAACCCGGATATCATGGGCGCTTCGCTTTCCTATGTTAATGACCCATACGTCATCGCGCAGAACGATAATATGATTTCCATTAACGCCTGCATTTCCGCGGACCTGTTCGGACAGGTGTGCTCCGAGAGTGCGGGTACACGACAGATAAGCGGCACAGGCGGTCAGCTTGATTTCGTAAACGGCGCCTCCATGTCAAAGGGCGGCAAGTCATTTATCTGCATGACAAGCACCTATCGGGACAGAGAGGGCAGGCTTCACAGCCGCATTGTCCCGAAATTTAACGGGGACATTGTGACAACACCCCGCAGTCAGACCTTCTATCTTGCCACGGAGCACGGAGTGGCAAACCTTGCAGGCCGTACAAGCTGGGAACGGGCGGATATGCTTATAAATCTGGCTCACCCGGATTTCCGTGACGAGCTCATAAAGGAAGCCGAAAAGCATAAAATCTGGCTGCCGTCAAATAAACGGTAAAAAATTTGCAGAGATAAAAAACGGTCAAAAATCTACTCACAATTCTATGCAGGAAAATAGAAGTACTGCATACCATATGGAGTTTTTTATACAAAAAGAACCGACTATGCAATAATGCAAAGCCGGTTCTGCTTTTTATGCCTCGTACTCAGCTCCGTAGCGGTCAAGGATTACCTTGACTTCTGCAAGTTTGGCAAGCTGTTTTTTCATTAGACCACATAGGTGAGCTGATAATATCCGGGCTGGTGGAAATAGCCGCCGTTTGATGCCGACGCAGAGCGAATGGTCAGCGTTCCGTTGGCATAGGTAGCTGTCCATGCGCTATCCGAAGCAGTGTCGCCCGATGTCAT
>JAZRZJ010000002.1:0-32983 GCA_045601285.1 Oscillospiraceae bacterium | reverse complement strand
CGAGTTCCCGCCTCACACCGGCTCATCCACATGGATGTACCGAATCTTCGAGCACCAGGTCGTCTGCGTGGATCCCCGCGCCGTGGAAAACGACCGCAAGGTCAATAAGATCCTCGCCCGCGAGGTCGCAAAGGGAAATTGCAAAAAGGATATTCGCTACCGTGCCGTCATCTGGAACACTCCCGCCAACAACTACGGCAACTTCAACAACTGGGTCATGAACGCATGGGGCGTTGAGAGCGTCATCGAGATGATCGACGTTCACGGCACCGAACTTATCGACACCTCCTCCAGAGACAGCATGCTCATGGGTCTTGCCAACATGATCCAGACCTCCACCATGCGCGCCCACACCAAGGGCGGCTACGAGGACATGATAGACGATATGTGGCGCTGCTACGACGAATTCAACTGCGATTTCGTCATTCTCTTCGACCAGATATCCTGCAAGGGCGTCGGCGCCATCAACGGCCTGTTTGAGGAAAGCGCCAAAAAGCGCGGAGTCAAGCTCTGCAGAGTCCGTCAGGACCTCATGGAGCCCACCTCCATTTCCCGCCGCGATATGCGTGCCGACGTGAACGCCTTCATGTCCACGGTGATCAATGCGGAGCCCGTTGACCCCACCCTCATTGAGTTTGACGATGACGAAAGCTGGTAAAAGCTTTTCGTGAAAGTGCAAGCACTTCCACGAGAGAGGCTTGCACTCGCTTCGCTCGCACGTTTGCTCGTGAGAAGTATTTTTTGCCACGCGCATGTCGCGGCAAAAAATGATTGAATTTAATTTCGCGTCTGCTGACGCGAAACTCTACGAGGTTATCGTACTATATTTTAGAGGTTAATTATATGAAAAAAGTATTTATCGCACTGGGCGCAGCCTTCCTTGCCACTCAGGTCATTTACTGGTGCAATCTGGACACCAAGCTTGTAAAAGCTCTGGAAAAGCCCATGATGGCACACTATGACAGCCTTGACCGCGACAACAGACTTTAAATAAAAAGGACCGTTCCGAAAGGAACGGTCCTTTTTATTCAAAATCAGAAGACAAAGATGTCCCAGAAAATGAAGTTTGCAAGCTTAAAGCCGAGCCAGCTGAATGTAAACATTTTTCTTTCCTCCTGTTTTTTTATTGCTTCCTGTCAATATTGACGGAAATATTTACCTGATATTACAGAAATAGAAAGAAAATAATGATTTAGAACAAAATAATTAAAAGTGTTCAGAAAAACTGCCTGTTTCAGCTGAATTGTTCAAAGTCCAGAACTCTCATCATGCGGATAAGGGTAAGGCGATTGCGGATTGCGGCGGAAATGGTGAGCATTTCCTCGGAAAGCTCGGGCTTGATGCCCACGTGCTCGGGAAGATATTTGCAGCCGCAGGCCATGTACAGAGCTTCCATTTCCTCAACGGTAGGAATTTCATCAATAAGCGCCTTGATCTCGGCCCAGTGGTCGACGATATTCTGAGGGTCAAAGGTGCCGAGGACGTCTTCGGCATTTTCCTTAATGATGCCCGCTGCCAGATTTTCACCGAACTTTTCGGCAATCCACTCGTCAGTCAGGGGTTCAAAGACCTTGGCCTTGGGTGTTCCCTTAGCCGCAAGCTCGTGATACTTCTTCACGCAGGCAAAGGTACCTACGCCGACACATTCACCGTGAATGCCCTCAGCCTCTTCAAAGCGGGGAGGGTGCATCTCCACAAGGTGAGCCATAAGATGCTCGGCACCGCTGGCTGCACGGGAGTGGTTGAGAAGCTGCATGGTGAGTCCGCTCTTCATCTGTGCCATGGTCATGGCCTCATGGTCTGCAACGCCCGTTGCGGCGTACTTGTCGGCGGCCTCGCGCATAATATCAAGCGCCTCCTGCGCAAGCTCGCAAACCATGGGGCAGAAGTATTCTCCGTCGACGATTTTTGCGATTTTCCAGTCCACAAGGGAAATGTACTTTGCAAGAATGTCGTTTATGCCGCTGGAAACAAGACGTGCAGGAGCGCCGCTTATGATGTCAAGGTCGGTGACAACGAGAACGGGAGCGCACATAGGAGTGCTCTTTTTCTGACCGTTTATGATTGCGGAGCAGATATTGGCGGTGAAGCCGTCAGAGGAGGCAAGGGTGGGAATTGCCACAAAGGGAATGCCCAGCTTGTATGCGGGGTAGCGGCCGAAGTCCATGATGGTGCCTGCGCCGTAGGCAACAATGACCTCAATGTCCCTGTCCAGCTTTGCCATCATGTCCTCAATGAGAACGTCCTCTGCGCGAAGTCCCTGGGACTCAAGTACGATTTCCTGGTCGGCAAAAACGTGCTTACCCTCGGTGAGCTTGTAGATGACGGAGTCATAAACCACGGCTCTTTTTTTACCTGCAAGACCGACATCGGCCATATACTTCTCAAAGCTCTTTATTGCGCCGGACTCCACGACAACAAGCCTGGTTTCAAGCACGTGCTCTCTGCCGCAGACGCACTTGCCTATGTATTTCTCACAGTCCATTATCATGATAAATAACCTCTTTTCGAGTTTGTTTTCTGTTATTAGAATAGTTTAATATTACCGCAATGTCAATTGACGCTTTATATAAAAGACCGATTTTGCCTGCAATTTGTTGTAAAAATGCCTGCCGTGTGTTAATCTTTATATATGAAAAGGGGAGAGGCACTATGAAAAAGTCCGTAAAAAATCAGATACTTGATGCCGCAATACCTTATCTTGCGGGTAAAACGGTGGACGATATTGTTATAGGCATATCCCTTGCGGCCTGCAGACTCAGCGACGGCAGCATAGGCGTTGCCTATGTACTGCGCGATGAGCTTCCGCCTGAGTGCGAAGCTTTCGGCTTTGCTGCGGATTTAGTCGGCGCTTCCGCAGAAGAGGCGGCAGAGCTGTTTGTGGGCGGAACGGACAATATCCGCCGTGCCGTAGGTGACGCGGTGCTGACTGCGGCTGCTTCGGGTCTGCCGGATATCATGGACGACGACAGCTCAAATGCCTTCGGAATAAATCCCTCCGAAAGCGACACCGTGGGAATTGTGGGGCTTATAAAACCGGTTGTAAAGCAGTTAGCGGACAAAGTGGGGAAACTGTACGTATTTGACCGGGGGATTTTTGACTATTATGGGGATAACAGGGTTTTGCCTACAGAACGGGAAGGTGAGCTTCTGCCACTTTGCAATAAGGTGATAATCACAGGCTCAAGCACCATTAACGGCAGCATTGACAGACTTTTGGAGATGTGCGAAAATGCGGAGAAGGTGGTTATCGCAGGTTCCTCAACGCCCATGCTTGCGGAGGGATGGAGGAACACGAAGGTGACTGCCCTTGCGGGAACGTACTGGAGGCCCGAATGCAAGGACGAGATTTTCCGTGCCGTTTCCCTGGGCGGAGGCATAGCGCAGCTTAAGCTCTATTCGGTAAAAAAGCTTGTAAAGCTTAAATAAAAAAGCGCCCAAAGGCGCTTTTTTTACTTATTATCGGAGATTAGTATAAAGCTGCATTTTGTGTGCCGTACTTAATGCGGCGTTTCCTCTTGTGTTTTTTTAGATGGTATTATATAATTACAATGATGTAATATTGCAAAAGTGTATTCAGCTTTCAACATAACCCATAGGAGAGTATATATGACTTCATATATGAAACTGTCAATAGCGGTCATGCTGCCGGTCATTGCCGCGATCGTGCTGTATCTGCTTGATAAAAAAACGGCTTTCGGAAAAATAAAACGCGGTGTAAAGCAGGTTATTTACGGTGTAATATTCGGCGCACTGGCGATTGTGGGCACCGAATGGGGCATACCGATGAACGGAGCCCAGGTAAACTGCCGAGATGCCGCAGTTCTTATCGCCGGTCTGCTCTTCGGTGCGCCTGCGGGTCTGATTGCAGGCGTAATCGGTGCGGCGGAGCGATGGATTGCGGTGGCATGGGGCATCGGCACCTTTACCCGCGTTGCCTGCACGGTATCAACGCTGTTTGCAGGTATATATTCCGCGGCACTGCGCAAATATATGTTTGAGGACAGAAGACCGGGCTGGATAATTTCCTTTGCTATCGGCGTTGTAATGGAAGTTTTTCATGTCACCATGGTTTTTGTCACAAACATGGCGAGTCCCGATGCGGCTATGGACGTCATCAGGTCCTGCACAATTCCGATGGTCACGGCAAACGGCTTGTCGGTATTCCTCGCAGCCGTCTTGGTGGCGCTGCTTGCCGGTGATATTTCAAAGGAAAAGAAAATTAATGGCACCCGTATTTCCCAGACAATACAGCGCTGGCTGCTTGTTACGGTTGCGTTTGCCTTCTGCATATCCACCTTTTTCGTCTTCAAGCTTCAGAACAAAATCGCAGACGACCAGGCGGATTCGCTGCTTGCCCTTGCCATTGACGGTACCGCCCAGGACATTGAAGATGCGTCCAACAAAAACCTCCTGAGCATAACCCGCGAAATTGCGAAAAAAACAGAATATGAAGATTTAAATGCGATTGCGGAAGAATACGGAGTTGCCGAAGTCAACATCTTCGATTTCAGCGGAACGGTAACGGACAGCTCCGTCCGCGAAAACATCGGAGCAAACGCAGCAGATTATGAAGAATCTGCAGGCTTCATGTGTCTGACCGCGGGAGAGACCGAGTACGTTCAGGGCTACCGCATGAATGCAACTCCCACAGATGGCGAACAAAACAGCATAAGAAAATATGCAGGCGTCAGCACAGACAGCGGCTTTGTCCAGGTCGGCTACGATGCCGAACATCTTCAGGCGTACATTGATAACGAGGTCGTTGACCTTACAAAGAATGACCATGTCGGAAAAACCGGTTTTATTCTTATAGTCAACAAAAACTTCGAGGTTATCAGCGCACCGAAGACACTTAGTCCGGGAACGCTTAAAGATGGCTTGGAAGAGATTATCAGGCATGATGCGGGTACAACCGTAATAACTTCGGTGAACGAGGAAATGTGCCGAGCAAGCTACTGCATTTCCGAAGGCTACTATATTATTTCCGTTCTGCCTGAGGAAGAGGCGCTGAGCGCCCGTGACGTTTCGCTGTATGTAAATGTATTCCTTGAAATTATTATATTTGCGGCTCTCTTCGGTCTTATCTATATGCTGATTAAAAAGGTCGTCGTAAACCGCATTACCGATGTCAACAAGTCTCTGGCAAAAATCACGGGCGGTGATCTGGACGAGGTTGTCAATGTCCGTACTAACCGTGAATTTGCCTCGCTGTCGGACGATATTAACGCAACAGTCGATACTCTGAAGCGGTATATTGACGAGGCGGCCGCGAGAATTGATGCGGAGCTTGAATTTGCCAAGAGCATTCAGGCATCGGCGCTGCCGAATGTTTTCCCCGCATTCCCCAAGCGTAAGGATTTTGATATTTACGCGATCATGAATCCTGCAAGGGAAGTGGGCGGCGATTTCTACGACTTCTATTTGACGGACAACACGCTGAACGTCCTTGTCGCCGACGTGTCGGGCAAGGGAATCCCCGCCGCAATGTTCATGATGCGTGCAAAGACCGAGCTCAAGACACTTACGGAAATGGACGCTCCGCTCAGCGATGTTTTCACAGTGGGCAACAATGCGCTGTGCGAGGGCAACGATGCGGGAATGTTCGTAACCGCATGGCAGGGCAGTGTGAACCTGGAGTCAGGGGTACTGCAGTATGCCAACGCAGGCCACAATCCGCCTCTTGTACGCCATGCCGACGGAAACTTTGAGTATCTTCGCTCACGGGCGGGCTTTGTTCTTGCGGGCATGGAGGACTTTAAATATAAGACCCAGGAGCTGCAGCTTGTCCCGGGCGATATCATATACCTCTATACCGACGGCGTGACTGAGGCAACAAATGCCTGCAACGAGCTTTACGGTGAGGAACGTCTGCTGAATGCAGTCAATTCCCGTGAATTTGAAAATATGGAGCAGCTATGCAGATTTGTCAAGAGCGATGTTGACGAATTTGTGGGCGAAGCTCCCCAGTTTGATGATATAACTATGGTTGCACTGAAATACATCGGAGAGCCTCCCGTTCCTTCAATACACTTTGAAGAGGCTGCAATTGAAAATATCCCCGCAGTAACGGAGTTTGTCGAAACCGAGCTTGAAAAGCTTGATTTCCCCATGAAGTCCACTATGCAGGTTTGCGTTGCGATTGACGAAATTTTCAGCAATATTGTCAAATACGCCTACACCGGAAAACGCGGTCCCGTGACATTGAAGTTTATCGCCAAGGAAGAGCCGAGAAGCATTTACCTGCGCTTTGAGGACGAGGGAATACCCTATAACCCGCTGACCAACACCGACCCCGACACCAGCCTGACGGCTGAGGAACGTTCCATCGGCGGTCTCGGAATCTTCGTCGTAAAGAAAACCATGGACGATATGAAATATAAGTATGAAAACGGAAAGAACATTCTGACAATCAAGAAGCTGTACTGATTTCACATAAGGAGAAATGATATGGTAATTGAAAAAAATAGAGAAGAAAACAAGATGAGCATCGCCCTTTCCGGCAGACTTGACACCACAACCGCACCTGAGCTTGACGCGGTGGTGATGAATGAGCTTGAGGAAATCACGGAGCTTGAATTTGACTTCAAGGAGCTTGAGTACATATCCTCCGCAGGTCTCCGCGTATTGCTGGCAGCTCAAAAGCTCATGAATAAGCAGGGCAGCATGAAGCTGCTTAACGTGAACGAGGACATCATGGAAATCTTCGAGATTACGGGTTTCTGCGATATTCTCACAGTCGAATAATGAGAATGCGCCCCTTTTCCACACGATAATATGAGTAAAAAGCTCATCGCCACGTCATAGGCGATGAGCTTTTTGACTGTGCCGACCCTTTCGGGCGGATAGAATTGCATGGGGAGAGCGCGAGAGGGGATTTCGTCAGAACAACGCTGAAAGGTCACGGCATTCCGTAAGCGGAATGCCATCGACCGACAGCGTTGTTCTTCCTCTTCAAACCGAACCCGCTTCGCTGGGCTTCGGTTTGACTCTTTTGCCCCTCTCGTAATAATTGAGCGAAGCGGAATTAATCGCGCCTCGTGCGCGGCCAAATAAAAACACCCATCCGTTTGGATGGGTGTTCTTATTTGGCACGCCGCAAGAGCGGATATACGAACACTCCGGAACGGCGCCCATGTCGGCGTCTGCTGCTATATCAACCGGAACATCTGCAGAATGGCGCTTGCCGGTATAGTAGTAGTCAATGCGGATTTTATCGTCCCAGAGATAAACAGCCTTGACAAAAGTGTTTATCAGCAATCTTTGATACTTCTTGTCTTTGACGTCTCCGTTCCGGAGTTTTTCAAGGGTATAGATAATGCGCTCCTTCTCATAAGGCTTCTCCATCTGCTTAGCAAGGGCTATACTGCGTTCAAGATCCGCCGCTTCCGCTTCCAGCTCCAAAGTCTTGATTTGGTGGTCGGTGTGATAATACCCTGTTCAATGGCTGACATAATGTTTTTAATACCCTTTCTGCACTCAGCAAGCCGGGCAGACTGCTCCGCTGCACTTCCTTCCTTGCGGATCTGCGCTTGATACCTCGCGGCATTCTCGGCAATCCATTCAATAACATCATCAACAAGGATATGCGTCGCTGTCAGATCGGCTATACGTTGTTCTATCCAGTCTCGCCGGACATTCTTTTTTTCGCAGCCTTTGTGCAATCGGTGAGTATTGCACGAATAATAATAATGCTTTGTCCCCGATTTACTGGTACCGGAAATGCCCACCATTGGAGCGTTGCAATGCCCACAGAAGAGCTTGCCTGTCAGCATAAATTCCTCTCCGTCTGATTTACGCCCCTTGACCTCTCTGCCCACTTTCAATTTGTCCTGCACGGCCTGAAACACCTCATCGCTTATTATTCTCGGCACGCCGCCGGGAACGGAAACACCACTATTGTGATAGATACCAATATAATTCGTGTTCGTAAGAATAGCGTGGAAGCTATTCTTCGTCCACTTCCGTTTGCGGCTTGTCAAGATGCAGCGGCTGTTGAGAGCCTCCGCCATTCTCACATACGGCATTCCCGCAAGGAACATTTCATAGATTTCTCTGACCACTTTTTCCGAAGCCGGATCGATCTCATACAAACCTTCCGTACTCCGCCGGTACCCGAGCGGGAGCGGACCGTTTACCTTGCAATTCTCGGCATTATCATACATTCCCCGGCGCACATCTTCAGCAAGGTTCTCTGAATAAAACTGATTGACGTTCATCATTGTCCTGAGGGCGAAGCGGCCTGCGGCATTGTCGCCGAACTCCTCTTTTGCGTACAGAGTCTTGACGCCGTACCCCTCAAGCTTTGACTCGTAGCTCAGCGCCTGAAACATGTTGCGGGACATTCGGCTTGACTTGTAGGCGATAACAACTTTAAAACCGCCCTTTTGGGCGTCACGCATCATTCGCAGGAATTGCGGACGAAGGTCATTTCGGCCGGTTTTAGCTTTGTCTGAATAAATCTCAATGACCTCATAATTGTTCGCGTCAGCGAACTTCATGCACTCCTCAACCTGCTGCTCTATGCTTTCTTCTTTCTGACCGAGGGAGCTGTACCGCGCATATATAACAGCGGGGATCCGAGAGCATGGGAGCGGCTCCGGTATTCGCCAATTATTCAGTTTTCCAGATCCTTTAATTGACATGAGGCTTCCTATCTTCTGATATTATCATACCGCTTCCGAGTTGCCGCTCGGAGGCGGTTTTTTTACACAAAAATTAATATACAAATCCGGACTTAAAAGATTATCGAATAAGTGCCTATAATCTTATATTATTTTGTCCCCGTCAAAAATCAATCCAGTAACTTTATAATTGTCGCCATCAAAAAGAATAGTAATTTCAAACTGTGAACGAATTAAAGCGCCAAACCCGTTTTGACTGTCAACATAAGAATATACAGTAATGCTTCCATCTTCATTTTTAGTGAAACTCCAATCCTCAAACGGATCAAGTGTTCTACCGGGAAATTCGGCAGTTTTAGGCGCTTTCAAAATTTTGGTTATGCTGTTCTCGGCAGCTAATTGTGCATTTGCACGTTCCTGAATAGTGGGGAGCAAATCAGAAACTTTGTAAAGATATTCCGCATCTTTTACATAAAACATTACTAAACCAGAGCTAACGTATTCAATAGAATCTCCATCAAATGCGAAATGAATCGCATATCCTTCCCAATTCATTTCGTGCTCATTATTCATCGCCTTAGGCTCAATGCCTATCTGCTTACAAATATCAAACACCGCATTTGCTTGCGCTTCTGTTATTCCGTTCTCCTCAGCATAGGTTGCGACATCAGAAACCGCACTATCAGCATTAGAATCATTTGCACCAGTATCATTTACACCAGTATCATTTGCACCAGTATCATCATCCTCGCTCGGCGCGAACACACCAACAAGTATTACGGCAATGATTACCCAAAACCACCACTTTTTGTAAATGGGCTTTTTTAATGCAGATTTCGGTTGCATAGTTTCCAAATCTGGTTTTACATTTTGTTTTTCGAGCTCTTTTACTTGCTCTTGCGCAATTTCTTCAAAATCTTTCATTCAATAACTCCTTTTCATTAGTTTAATTCTTTCAAATAACAACGCTCGTGAAGGCGACGGCCTTGCCCAAAATGCGGACGGTGTTCATTTCTTCTCCCCAGTATGCCAGCGGGCGGAAGAGCGGGTTTTCGGGCTCAAGCACAACATGGTCGGCAAAAAGCCGGACACGCTTCAGAGTGGCCTCGTCGCCGATGAGCACCGCAGCGATTTCCCCGTTCTCAACGGTGGACTGCTGACGAATATACACAATATCGCCGTCAAATATCCTGGCGTTGATCATACTATCGCCCTTGCAGCGGAGTGCAAAATCGGCACGGATATGCTCGGGAGCCTCGGCATAACCTTCGATATTCTCATCGGCAAGAATCGGCTCTCCGCAGGCAATAGTGCCAAGCAAAGGGATTGCTTTCACGGTTGGCATTGGGATAATGTTACCACCGAAAGGCAATGTAACAACATCAGACTTCCCAATTAAAAAGTCTATTGAAGTATTGTAGAAGTTTGCCATTGCAATAAGAGTTTCAGAGTTCGGCTCTCTGACGCCCTTCTCGTAATTCACATACGTTGTGTAGGGCATATTTAATGCTTTTGCCGTTTCCCGCATATTCATGCCTCTTGCTTCACGCAGTTCTTTTAATCTGTTCATATAGGCACCTCATTTCTTGATTAGTATTACACAATATGTGTAATTAGTCAACAAAAAATGCCCGAATTGGAGAATGTGCACAAATTTTCTAACTCAATTTGGGTAATTTTTACGCTTTACAATTACCCGAAATGAGTATATTATGTCGAATGTACCCGAAACGAGTAACCGAGGAGGTGAAAAAATGAAATATCCCAACATTGCCGCAGAAAGAGCAAAGCGGGGCATGAGTCTTGAAACGCTTGCATCTGAGATCGGAGTTACAAGAAAAACCGTGTACAACTGGGAACGAAAAGGCGATATTCCGCAGAAGGCGCTTGAAAAAATGGCTGAAATCTTCTGCTGCTCAATTGATTATTTGCTTGGTAGAAGCGTAGCTTAATCAGAAAAAGGAGAATAGCACATGGATGCTGGAATTATGAGCAGAGCCGCAGAACTGCTGAAGGAGCTGCCCGGGAAGTGCCTTGCGCTGCACACGTTCCCAGACGGCGGCTATCGCGCAGCGATTCAGCTTGCGATCAAAGCACTTGAAGACATGGAAGAGCTGAAAGCGGAGCGGGACGCCTACAAGCTGGCACTTGGAAGCGTCGCAGATATCCGGAACTACAGACTGGACGGCACTCCGGTCTATGTAACATCGGAAAGCATAGTCGATAAAGAAATCGCACTCCGCATGGATGCCGAAGCCGAGCGGGACTACTGGAAGGCGCGCGCCTTGGAGGTGAATCCGGATGGACTCTGAAAAAATTATTGAGGCTTTGGCCGATGATTTAAATGCAAAGACAAGGCATTTGAGAAAGAAGCTGTTCGAGGGCGTGATTGCCCTGCACGATGAGCTCTTCGCAATTCCCGGCGAAGAGGAGCGATATCAGGCGTGGCTTGAAAGCAGACGCGCAAAGGAGGTCAGAGCATGAGCGCATTTTTGTTTATTTTTTTAATCTACGTCGTGGCGCTGATAATCTGCGGCCTTGCAGCATTGTACGAAGCTGTCGAGGACGGGAAATTTGACGATGAGATAATGGCACGGCGCGATGCCGCAGAAACAGGGGAGCTCCGCCATGGCAGATAAATGCGAATATTACCGCAAGACTTACGGCCGTGAGCAATGCTGGAAAATTGCCGTTAAGCAGAGTTCCGTTATCTACGTCCGCCGGAGCTGCGAATGCAGCGGAGATCCGCGCCGCTGTGATTTCAAGAAATGCTGCGGATCTAAAAAATAAAAAACCGAATCAGGCCATGGGAAGAGGATCGCGTCGTTATTCCTGGCATTTTTGCCGCTCATAGTGTTTGCCATATCTCCTTTATGTTTTTTTGACTTTCTTCATAACTCTTTCCTCAAAATAAATCAACCACCCGGCGCGGTCCTGTTCCTGTGGCCTGAAGGAGCGAAAAAATGATGAAACTTTGTGCAGCTTGCGAAAAGTTGTATATCGAAGCCAATTTCAGCGTAGAGCCCGAGCGGGATATTCCCGAGGGCAACGGAAAAAGTGACGGCTGCCATAAGCCCCGTTGGGTGAAGGCCGTCATTGTGAAGAACAAATGAAAACCGCCCGGTGCTGGCACACCGGACGGCAGGAGAATCTATGAGCAGAATCCTCGCCTTGATTATATCACAGAGCGGGGATAAATCAAGGAGGAAATAATGGATTATTTAAGCGAAGCGACAAAAAAGCTGAATACCGAACTGAAGTCCGGCAAATATGACAAGTACGGCAATGCCATGAAGTCTGCCGTATGCAATGCTCTGATAAGTTTCTGTGAGCAGGACGAAGAATTTGCGCAAGCTGTCGCCCAGGGCGGCAGCTTCTCCGACTGCATGACCGCTGTCGGCAAATGCGTGAAGGGCGGCTCGATCAGCGACATGGAAGCCTACGGCGCCGCGGTAAAGTTTTATTTTCCCGGTGCGGAAATCAAGGTCAAAATGTCAATCGACCTCTGCGCCAGCGTCAGAACAGAGCCCGAAGCACCGACGGCAGGTAACGTCATTATCGACCTGTCGAGCTTCTTCTGAGGTGCGGTCATGGTGAAATGCAATTTAACACCCGAAGAAAAAGCGCAGGTTTTCGGCTTGTTTCCCGAGTGCCTGTCCTGCGAGGAAGAAGCGCAGGTGCAGGAGCTTCTGCAGCCCTATGTGTTTTATGAGACCTTTGACACGAAAAATATGAGAGAGTGCCACTGCACACACTGCCATACAAGCTATACGGTCTATAAGGACGAAGCACCGGACTTTTTTAAAGCCCATCATAACGACATTTCATACTGCCGTGAATGCCGCGCCGAGGTACAGCTGAAGGCGCTGGGCAGAATGAGAGGCTACGGTTATATGTCGAGCCTTCGGCACACGGACACAATCATGGTTATCAACAAGGCCCCGGACGGCGCACTGCTGATAACTGCCGGAATTGCGATTGTAAACTATCACTTTGACTATCTGGAGCCGGAAATCCAATACATTCAGAAAAAACGCTATTATATCCGTCGTGGCAAGGTGCAGGAATGGCGGCGCACCGTTTATACAGGAGTCATCAAATACCTTATCGGCGAAGCGGAACCATGGCATGAGGCCGTAAACATCTGCAAGCCTTTTGTAAATAACCCATTATACGGATGGGACGACACCTATTATCTGATAGGCGCTGAAAATATCAGCGCCAGCGATCTGGAATATTGCCAGATTAACGAGTGGTGGATGGCAGAGACCGGAACAGAAATTTTTGACTATGACCGTAGGTTTGTAAAAATTACGGAATATCTGGCCGAATATGCCATGCACCCGCAGATCGAGATGTGCGTAAAAATGGGCCTGCCCCAAGTTGTTACTCAACGGCTTGACGGCAACTGCAATGCCACGGATTTAAACTGGAGAGCCAAAACACCGGACAAGTTTTTCAGGCTCACGAAGACTGAAACAAAAGAGTTTATGCGTGATCCGGACCTTATCCTTTTGAACAGCTATCATAAAGCTAAAAAGGAAGGCGTGAAATGCGGAATTGAGAAATTCCGAAAAATTCTGCGTGAATACTCCGCCATCGGCACCGAAAGACTGGCTTATTGTTCTGCCTTCTGCGGAGTTGACATCTTGAAAGCTGCTCAGTATGTGCAGAGCCAGAAGAGCGGGCACAACGGCAATGACCGTACCGTCAGCTTCTGGAAGGATTATCTGGACATGGCGCAGCGCCTAAACTACGACATTGACCGCACCGACGTTCTCATGCCGAAGGACCTTATTGCAAGGCACGATACAGCCGCAGCAACAATTACAGCGCTGAATCTCGAAGAGAAAAATAAGCTTTATGCAAAACGCCGGAAAATGCTTGAAAAGAAATACGTCTTCGAGCTTGACGGCCTCATGATAAGCGCGCCAATCAGCGGCGAAGAAATAATCCGCGAGGGCAAGACCTTGGAGCATTGTGTCGGCGGATATGCCGAGCGCCATCTCAAAGGCGCCACAACTATCCTGTTCCTTCGCAAATGTGAGGCACCCGATACGCCGTATGTAACCATAGAAATGGACAGCACCGGCGTAAAAATCCGGCAAATTCACGGTTTTAGAAACGAAGGCGTGCGCGGAGCTGTTGCTCCGGAGCAGCTGCATAGATATTTCCTCGACGTCTGGCTTTGCTGGCTGAAGGCCGGATCACCGAGAGACGCAAAAGGAAATCCGGTAATTAAACAGGAGGAGAAAACGGCATGAATGAAGTAACCACCGTGCGGACGCCGGAACTCATCGGGGCAGAGATCCGCACTCTCACCAATCAGGCGAAGCAGATGACTCTGCTTTACGGCATCGAAATAGGCCGCCGTCTTTGCGAGGCGAAGGAAGTTATCAATCACGGCGAATGGCTCGACTATCTGAAGGAGCAGACCGAGTTTTCGCAGCCCCAGGCATCCCGCATGATGCGCATATTCAAAGAATACGGCGCCGATCAGGGCTCCCTTTTCGGGCCCGAATCAAAGTATGCAACGTTGACTAATTTGAGTATTTCCAATGCTTTGCGGCTTCTGGCGGTGCCCGAAAATGAGCGTGAAGAGTTCGCTGCCGAGGTAGATGCAGAGCATATCAGCGCCCGCGAACTGGACGAGGCAATCAAGGCCCGGGACGAAGCTCTGAAGGGAAAGCAGGACGCCGAGGCGAAGCTTGTCAGCGCCGAAACAGCCCGGCAGAACACCGAGGCGCTCAATCGCGAGCTTCGGGACAAGCTTACCGCAGCCCAGGAGGATGTCCGTGCCGCAGATGATGAAGCCGCAAAAAATGAGCGGGAGCTGAAGGCGAGGATCAAGGAGCTGGAGAGCCGCCCCGTTGAAGTAGCTGTCGAGCGGGACGAAAAAGCCATTGAGGAGGCCGCTGCAAAGGCCAAAGAAGAGACCGAGACTAAATTCCAGAAGGAGATTGATGCACTCAATAAGAAGCTGAAAAAGGCGGAAAAAGAGCAGGAGAAGGCAGGCAAGGCATCGGAGCAAATCGCCGCAGCGGAGGCCGAAACGGAGAAGCTCCGCGCCGAGGCAGAGGATCTGCGGAAAAAACTTGCCATGGCCGACACCGATATTACGGAATTCAAGGTGATGTATACGGCTTTCCAGGAGTCTTTCAACACCGTGCACGGTAAGCTGCTGCTTATCCGCCAGAGGGACACCGATGCCGCCGAGAAACTCACCACCGCAGTCAAGGCGGCATTGTCGAAATTTACGGAGGCGTTGTGATGGGAAAACATATATTCAGAGCGATGCTGAAGAGCGGGGGCTGGCTGTACTGGAACGAGTACGGCGAGCTGACCACCGAAAATGGCAAACGTCACGCTTTTGAAATCAAAAACAAAAACGGCAAGCATCTTTACTACTATGTCCATGAGCTGCGGCAGCAGATAAAAGCTGAAACCGTAGGAATGTGGAGCGGGCTGTCTGATAAAAACGGCAAGAAGATCTTCGAGGGCGATGTCCTGTCAGCACATTTTGACAGTTTATTTCCGAACGAGGAAAGTATATACGTCGCCGTATGGCACGAAAACGGCTGGTGCATTAAATACATTGCTGAAAGTTTTGACACCTATGATCCAGCAGACGACGAAGAATACATAAAGCAGTATTTTACCGTCATCGGCAACATACACGACAATCCCGAACCGCTGGAGGTAAGCGAATGAGCAGACTTGTAGATATATCGCCATTCGAAAAATGCCGCATTGTTCTGCACCCCGGGGATAGCGGCTTCTCCGTTAAAGACCTCCCCACTGTTGATGCCGAGCCTGTTGTGCATGGGCATTGGATTAAGACAAAGAGCAAGAGTGGCGTTGATTTTACTTGTTCTGCGTGTGGATATACCTTTACTGACGGTGATCCTGAATACGAATGCGATTATTCAGGCTGCCCCATGTGTAGAGCAAAGATGGATGAGGTGAGCGAATGAACAATTTAGATGTTGCGGGAATTTTGCAAACATATTCCGAAAAAGCATCAAAAGCCAGAAACACAGAACATCTGCGCGAAATTATTGTTGCCCTTAAAAAAGAACTCGATTTGAGAAAGATTAGGATGGGGGTGCAAGACGCGAAATGAAAGCTGTTTTAATCTCAATTCGCCCACGGTGGTGCGAGCTGATAGCCAGCGGGAAAAAGACTATCGAAGTCCGCAAGACCCGCCCGAAGATTGAAACACCGTTCAAATGCTACATATATCAGACCATGACTGGCTATGTCAGCAAATCCAAAGAAAACGATATTCTTGTGCCGATTACGTACGGCAAGGTCATAGGCGAGTTTGTATGTGACACTGTGTATGATTATGAAGCTGAATTTACCGATTTGCACCTTCCTGTTGACGACCCCCGAACTTGCCTTAATGCGATATATGAGGTATGGCATGACAGTGACGGTGAAAAATACAGTTCATGCGTTGCAAGTAACGAAATAGACAATAGTGATTGTGCGCTTTTCAACGAGAGTTGCCTTACCTTTGAGGAAGTAAGAAAATATGTTGGAGAAGCATTCTTGGCTGAATTTTACGGCTGGCACATATCCGATCTTGTAATTTATGACAAGCCGAAGAAACTGCAGGAACTTTACGGATACTGCGGCATGTTTCCGCAGTGCGATTTGTGCGGGGATCACTGCCCCGTGCGATGCAGACCGCCGCAAAGCTGGAGTTATCTCGGAGCTGAAAGGAGAATGAAATGATAGGAGTTTGTAAATTCTGCGGTCAGACCGTTGATGTTGAGACCGCACGGACGCAGGAAGAGGCGGACAGATACGCCGAGACCAACTGCACCTGTAGTGCCAGTTACGGCGCACGGAAGCGTGAAGAACAGATTTCCGCCGCAAAGGACAATGTGCGGCAGCTCTTCGGCGAAGCAAGCCTCTCCATAGGCTTTAAAAATGCGCTGGGAGCGGAGGGCATAGATTTTCTCTGTTGCCTTGTTGAACTTGTGGTCAACGATGCCATAGAGTCGGCGAAGATCGGCCTGGGCATTTACGGCACCGCCACCGTCAGCAGCACGGCAAAGGATGAGATCCGCGTGCAGCGCACCCAGGGTCACAGCATCAAAACGGAGGTGTGAGAAAATCTATGCCGAAATGGTTAAAGATAATCCTGAAGCTCATTAAACGTGAATGTGACAAGCAATGCAAGTGCACGGCCTGCCCGCTCTGGGTGGAAGACGACGGGTGCATTATTGCCACGCCGCCATGCTGCTGGCACATGGACGAGTACTGATATGGACGATAAGGATTTAATCATTCAGGAGCAGAGGCGGGCGATAAAGACGCTTGCTGCCGAGCTCGACGCTGCCAAGGCAGACATTGCCGAACTTCTTTCACAGGACAGGATATTCTGGAAATGTTGGGCTTGTGCAAAAGTGTATGAAGAAGTTCCGTGTCAGAGTAGAATCTTCCCCTGCAACAATGCGATATGGCGCGGCCTTGATAACCATGAAAAATACGGAAAGAATCACACCTTTGCGGAAATTGTAAAGGATAATGAAACATACAAAGAAATGGAGCTGGAAAGAAGATATGCAAAAAATCATAGATGCAATAAACCGATTTGCGCGGAAGCTGCACCGCTACCTGCTGAAAAACTCTGAGAGATACAAATACCGGGCGATATGTAATGCACTCGGCCTGCGCGTTATCCCATGGCAGAGACGCTTTGCAATCAAAGGCATAAGACCGCCTCTGGATATCTGCTATAACAGCAACACAGGTCTCACAACGGGTATTATGCTCAGAATACTTATGCTTCGCAACCCGAAACACAAAGAGGTTAAGGAGTCCGTCAAATACGATCCGAGCTTTGATTTTTCCCCAAAATCAATTTGCGAACTGTCTGCAAAGTACTATGTGGCAGTCAACAAATGCAAAAAGCGTAAAATTCCGGTCAAGAAATATGACATGGAAGGATTATGGTGGGAAGGCTCAACCGAATTCCCATACTAATGGACTGATGCGTGAGCGGGACAGTACCGCCGCAGGAGCAGCGGCGGTACTGAATCAGATTTTTAATAATGTGCTTCAGCCGAAGCGCGTTATTAAGGACCTGATAAGTTTTTCAGCCGAATCTACATTATTTAACTATTACGCGCGCACGCGCGTAATAGCCCTCGATTAGAGCCTAAGTTTACCACCATCTAATAAAAAGGAGAAGAAAATGGGCTATTGGGTAATCCGCACATACGAGGCAAACGGAGTCGTCGAGAAAATAAAGTTCTTTGTCTCGGGTAATCGCCCGACAAAGAAGCTTTCCAAACGAGTCCGCTCAGAAATCAATAAAAGGGAGCAGAACGAAGCTTCCGCCGTGAAGAACCTTTCCCGAGCAATCAATTGCAATTTCAATCCTGACAGTCTGTTTGTCACGCTCACATACGATGTAGCCGGTATGGGAAAGATTTTGTCCAACCTGCCTCTCCTTGAATCCGATGACGAAAGACGTGAGGAGATATGGACAAGGGCAAATCATCAGATGACTCTTTTCCTCCGAAGAGTAAAGCGGGAATGCGACAAGCAGGGCATTGAGCTGAAATATGCAGGTACAACTTCGGACTATAATCACAAGCGCGACAAGAGCGTCCGCGTTCATCATCATCTGATAATGTCCGCGGCCGCCCTTGAGATCATCAAAAAGAAATGGCCTTACGGAAACGTCCATGCCTTCAAGCTGGGCGTTCAGGAGGATTACAGGTACTATGCCGAATATATGCTCAAACAGGTCCGCTGGGCGCCTGACCGGAAAAAATACACACCTTCACGTAACCTTGCCCGGCCTGAACCGCATGACCGGATCGCGCTTAACGATTCTATGCTCCGCGTGCCCAAAGGCGCGAAAATCCTTTTCTACGGAGAAATGCGTCCGATGCGCCCGCAATACCTGCGATGCTTTTTCCCGGAGCAGAGATTTAAAGACTATAAAAAGCCAGATAGTAAAAAGTCAGAAAGGAGACAGCTATGAGCGAGCATACGAGAGCAATGCCGCCGGAGATACGTGGCATTATAAAATACCGCCTGGAACACTATCATCTTCACCGTCAAGAGCTCGCCAGCACATTCTCCGACCTGCTGCCGAGCAACACCGCCCAGCTCACGCACGAGAGAAAAGCTCACAGCAATGTTAGCCGCAACGTCGAGGACATTGCCGTCAGCATCGCCGAAAATACATATCTGCGCGAAATCGAAAAAAGCGTAAACGCCATTGAGTATGTTGTGACTCGACTTTCGGACGAAGATAAAAAAATCATTGAGCTTGTGTACTGGCGCAAAACTCACACCCTGACCGGAGCGGGCACGGCTCTTAATATGTCGCGCCGGACGGTATATCGGCACGCTGACGGGATCCTCACAGCTCTGGCAAAAGAGATGGGGCTTATGCCGGCAATGCTGTAAGATGGCACAAAGATGGCACTCACGCGCCTTTTTCTCCGCTATAATTGGTAGTGTAGATAGATGCACATACAAAGCGGAGACCGCAGGTCACCGCTTTGTTCTGTTATGCGATGCCAATGAATCTGAAAGAAATGGCGGTGGAATACCGCTTAAATGCTGACAAGCTCAAAAAGCACATAGACAAGCTAAAGGCCCGGGATATATCCGCGCTGCCACACGGTGAGAGGGTGCAGTTTCTTGGTAAGATTCGATACCTTGAAGGCCTTCGCCGGGAGGCTCTGTCAACAGCGAAGTATCTTGAAGATTACTTCATGCTTCAGAACAGATGAGGCAGAGCATAAGCCCGCAGCGCCTTCAGCAGCTGATAAAGCTTATCGAAGAAGGCAACGAGCACCAGTTTTATAACTGGCCGGAGTGGAGAGAGCTTCAGCATTATGTTTCCGTTGAGCTGGATCACAGCGAGTGCCAGGAATGTAAAAGGCAGGGCAAGTATCGCCGAGGCTATATCGTCCATCATCGCAAGCATCTGAAAGACCGCCCCGATCTTGCCCTCAGCATTTACGATCCAGATACAAAAGAACGGCAGCTTGAAACCCTATGCAAACGCTGCCATGAGTTAGAACATCCGGAGAGCCTACGCAGCTTCGGCAGCATTAAAGCGCCGATAACAGAGGAACGGTGGGACTGATTGCAGACCACCCCCGGTCAAAAAAACGGCCTCTTCCGGCGCCTCTGAGACTCAACGGTGCTTAGGACAAAGGAGAAATTCGTCCGCGTGCGCGTGCGAAAAACAATATATAAAATTTTTGATATGGCAAAGAACAGTAAAGTACTGTCAGAAAGGCAGATCACAATTTCATACAATTCCCTCAATAACTCCCTTATAAGGGACATAAAAGAAAGAGGGCTCGACATTGAGGTGTACAGGGATAAAATCAACGAGTACATGGATCTGTGGGAGCACCGGCAGCAGTTGAGGAACGACATTGCCGAGCGGGGAGTTACCGTGTATTCGGCTAAGCAGGGGATAATGGTTGAGAACCGCAGCGTTTCGCTGGAAATTCAGATATCCCGCCAGATGCTGGCAATTTTTCAAAGCCTCGGCTTCAAGGATAAGGCTATAAAGGCGACGTCACCGACATATAACGGAGATGGCGACGATGAGCTGTAAAATTCCTGACGTCGTTTTGAATTACATTCAGCTCATTGAGGCAGACACCCCCCGTGCAAATAAAGACCAGCACGCATTTGCGGCATACGTCCGCAGAGTGTTTGAGACCGAAAACATTTACGTTGACTATGACCAGCTTGAGCATTATCTCGGGCTGGTCAAGTATTTCCCTTTTGAAAAACTTTTCCCTTGGGAAGAATGCGGCCTCTGTCTCTGGATGTGCACATATTCAGCTCCCGGGCGTCCACGCTGGAAAACATTCTTTGCGTTGCTCGGCAGGGGAGCAGGGAAGGACGGCTTTATCGCTTTCGTCAGCTTTTGTGCAATTTCCCCCTATAATCCCGTTGACCATTACAACGTTGATATATGTGCTTTCAACGAAGAGCAGGCAATGACTCCGGTCCTTGATCTGGTTGAAGTCCTCGAAACGACGAAAAATCAGAAAAAACTCAACAACTACTATTATCACACCAAAGAAGTTATTCAAGGCAAAAAGAATAAGGGCAAAATGAAGGGGCGCACTAATAACCCGAAAGGCCGAGACGGTATGCGCAGCGGCCTGACGATCTTCAACGAAGTGCACACCTACGAAAACTATGACAATATCAAAGTCTTCATAACCGGACAGGGCAAGGTCGCCGAGCCTCGCCGCGGAATATTCTCGTCAAACGGTGAAGTGTCTGACGGGCCGCTGGATGATTACATTAACCAGGGCATGAGGATCCTTTACGAAGGCGAAGACGACCACGGTTTTCTTCCGCTGATGTGCAGACTCAACAGTGAAGAGGAAGTGCACGATCCGCTTAACTGGTTCATGGCAAATCCTTCGCTTTTCTACCTGCCGCACCTGCAGCAGGAGATCGAAGACGAATATCGGGACTGGTGCCAGCATCCGGAGCAGAACGGCGATTTTATGACCAAGCGCATGGGCATCCGAGCGGGCACTAAGGAAGTATCCGTTACCGACTACGACAAGATCCTCGCCACAAACAAAGAGCTGCCTGACCTGAATAAATGGAGCTGCACCGTCGGCATTGACTATGCAGAGCTGTCGGACTGGGCAGCAGTCAATTTTCACTTCCGCAAAGGGAATGAGCGATATGACATAAACCACGCATGGATATGCCTGAAAAGCAAAACCCTTCACCGAATCAAACCTAACTGGAAAAAGTGGGTCGAGGATGGCTTGTGCACGGCGGTTGACGATGTTTCGATAAGCCCCGAGTTTATCGCAGATTACATCAAGGAAATGGGCAAAAATTACAACATCAAAAAGCTGGCAATGGACAACTTCCGCTGGACGCTTGTCAGCGATGCGATGATAAAAATAGGTTTCGATGCACGGGATAAAAACCGCGTGAAGCTTGTCAAGACCACCGACATCATGCAAATTGAGCCGCTTATTCAGGAGTGTTTTGACCGCGGATATTTTTGGTGGGGGAATAATCCCTGCCTGCGCTGGGCGGTCAACAACACAAAGCGTGTTCGCTCCTCCAAGAAAATAGGCTCCGACACCGGCAATTTCTATTATGCCAAAATCGAAGCCAAGAGCAGGAAGACGGACCCGTTTATGGCGCTGGTTGCCAGCATGACCATCGAGACGGAACTCGGCACCGGAGAAACTCCGGCAATCCCCGCAATTGGAGCAATTGCAATTTCGCTGTAAGGAGAAAAATATGAAGCTTTTTAATTTCGCTCGGCAAGCTCCCGATAAAAGCACCAAATATCATGAAATCACGATCAAGGAGCTTTGCGAAGCGACACAGGAGTATAAGATCCGAGAGCTGGCATGGCTCACCTGCGTGGATCTCGTGGCCAACGCAATGGGCCGCTGCGAGATCCGTACCTTTGAGAACAACAAAGAGGTCAAAAAAGAAGAATACTATCTCTGGAACATCGCACCCAATGCAAAGCAGAACTCAACGGAGTTTATGCACCAGCTGATTTCCCAGCTTTATGAAGACAATGAAGTCCTTATTCTTGACGAAAAAGACGGCAAATACGGCGGCATAGTTATTGCCGACGATTGGGATCAGCCCGACTATGACCCCAGAAAAGAAACCGTATATACCAACGTCAAAATCGGGGAAGAAATCCGTGAGCGGGTCAGCGAAAAAAACGTCATGCACCTGCGCCTCAACAACAAAAACGTTGAGCCTGTTATAAAAGCGATGTTCAGCTCTTACCTGCGAATGCTGAATGCCGCAATGAAATATTACACCCAGAGCACGGGCCAGCGCTGGAAAGTCCACGTTGACCAGATAATGAGCGGAAAGGATGACTTTATAGAGACTTTCCAAAAACAGCTTGAAGCGCAGATCAAGCCGTTTCTGCAAAGCGATTCCTCTATTCTGCCCGAGTTCGACGGTTATGAATACAAAGACGTAAGTCATTCAGGCGGCAATGCGACGACCAGAGACGTTAAGGCGCTGATGGATGACGTTTTTGAAATCACGGCAAAAGCACTGCTTATCCCCAATGTCATGGTGAGCGGGCAGGTTGAATCCACCAAGGACGCCAACACCCGTCTGCTGACAAACTGCGTTGATCCTGTTGCGGACCAGCTTGCGGAAGAAGGAAACCGGAAACGTTATGGCTTTAGAAAATGGCAAAATGGCGATTACATGATGGTTGACACTTCCTCGATTATACATTTCGACCTGTTCTCAAACGCTGCAAGTATCGCAAAGCTGGTAGGCAGCGGAACCTTCAGTATCAACGACGTGCTGAAGGCTGCGGGACAGCCGACTATCAATGAGCCCTGGGCAAATCAGCATTTTATCACTCTCAACTTCGGGAACATGTCTGAAGCGCTCAGTCAGCTTGGAAAGGAGGAAACCTAATGCCGAGAAAAACAAAAAGACCCATGTGGGAGTTCAGGCAGGCCGCCGAGCCTGACACTCTGGAAATCTACATATACGGCGATGTCGAGAGTGACGGATATGACTGGTGGTGGGGAGAGGAGATCCCCAGCGATACCAGCGCAGACCATTTCCGTGAGGAACTGACAAAGCATCCCAACGCCAAAGAAATCAAGTTGTACATCAACAGCAACGGCGGCGATGTTTTCGAGGGCACAGCGATTTATAATCAGCTGCGTCGGCATCCTGCCCACAAGACGGTTTATGTGGACGGTTTTGCCTGCTCTATCGCATCCGTTATCGCCATGGCGGGTGACACCGTAGTAATGCCCCGCAATACCATGATGATGATCCACAATATGTGGATGTGCTGCATGGGCAACGCCGCCGAGCTCCGCAAGGCAGCCGATGACCTTGACACGATCAACGCCGCAGGCCGCCAGGCTTATCTCCAGAAAGTGGGCGACAAGCTTACCGAGGACAAGCTCATTGAAATGATGGATGCGGAAACCTGGCTTACGGCAGAGGAGTGTATTGAGTACGGCCTTGCCGATAAATACGCCGAGGAAGACGCAGACCTGAGCAAGGCAGGCGGCATTCTCGAGCAGGCCAATATGAACATTCAGCAGCGTCTTGAGCTGCAGAAGAGCCTTGCCGCACAGCTCAGGCAGCTTATCGCACCTGCAGATAAGCCCACCAACCCCAAACCCACCGAAAAAACAAATCCCGTTAACAGCCTTATAAAAGTGCTGGGCGGGAATTTTTAATGCTTTTGTAAAGGAGACAAAAAATGCTTATTCCCGAAAGAATGAAAACCCGCGATGAAATCCGCGAAATGATGCAGACTGCCATCAAAGAAGGCAATACCGAAGGCTTCTATCAGTCCATGATGGACATGATGGAAGTCATTGACGCCGACGTCAAGCAGCAGTACGACGAACAGCTCGAGCAGAAGATTAGCGAAGTCCGCCAGGATATGGACGCCAAGATCCTCGCAAACCGCGGCGTCCGTCAGCTGACCTCCGAAGAGCGCAAGTACTACCAGAAGCTGGCCGATGCCATCAAGTCCAACAATCCCAAGCAGGCGCTTGACAATCTCGGCCTTATTTTCCCCGATACCGTCATTAATGCAGTGTTTGATGAACTGGGCACCAACCATCGCCTGCTTAGCCGCATCAATTTTATTCCTGCTGGCCCTGCTGTTAAGATGCTCATCAACACCAATGGCTACCAGTCAGCAACCTGGGGCGAGCTGTGCGATGAAATCGTCAAGGAGCTTTTGGGTGGCTTCAAGGCAGTTGACACCAACCTGCTGAAGCTCTCTGCCTTCCTGCCCGTCTGCAAGCAGGCACTGGAGCTGGGCCCCGAATGGCTGGACAATTTCGTCCGCCAGACCTTGTATGAAGCTTTTGCTGCAGGTCTTGAAGTCGGAATCGTTGACGGCACCGGCAACAAAATGCCCATCGGCATGAATCGCTATGTGGCTGACGATGCAACAGTAGTCGGCGGCGTATGGCCGAAAAAGACCGCAATCGTAGTAAATTCTTTCGATATCGTCACCATGGGCGGCCTGGTTGGCCTTCTGGCGATTGACGGCAGCGGCAAGGATCGTGCTGTAAACGACCTGATCATGGTTGTTAACCCTGTTGACTATTTCGTCAAGGTTATGCCCGCAATGATGATTATGGGCGCTGACGGCATCTATCGCAACATCATGCCCTATCCCATTGACGTGATTCCCAGCGCTGCCGTTGCCCGCGGTGAAGCCCTCTTCGGCATCGCAAAGAAGTATGCCGCACTCATCGGATCCCCCAAGGAAGGCCGCATCGATTATTCCGACCACTACCAGTTCCTTGAGGACAACCGCGTATATCTCATCAAGGGCTTTGCCAACGGCTTCCCCGCGGATAACAACTCCTTCCTGCTGCTTGACATCAGCGGCCTGCAGCCTGCAGTTTTCAAGTTCATGAATGTAACTCCTCCCGATCCTTCCGATGACGCCACTCTGAGTGCCCTGAGCCTCGGCACCGCAGCCCTGAGCCCCGCCTTCGATCCTGAAGAGGATACCTACACTGCGTCCACCACCAACGCCTCCAACACCATCAATGCTCTGCCCAACAATGCCGCAGCCACCATCAAGATCACCCTGATCAATACCACCCACTCCACCGGTATTGAAGTGCCCAACGGCAGCGCCATCACCTGGGACACCGGTGAGAACACCGTAGAGGTTGAGGTCACTGCAGAGGACGGCACCACCACCGAGACCTACACCGTCACCGTCACCAAGTCCTGATGACTGTGGGCATGAATGTGCCTGCGCAGCTTCTCGCTGACATAAAAACCGCGCTGCAAATAACGTGGTCAGATACCCGTACCGATGAGCGCATAAGCGACTTCATCGCCGATGGCATGGCGTATCTGAACGAAAAACTCGGCTCTCCCGTCAACTACCTTGTTGCGGGAGAGCCTCGCACTCTTTTGAAAGAGTATGTCCGTTATGCCCGCGACGAAGCGCAGGACGTTTTTGAAATTAACTACCGTTCGCGCATTATCGGTGCGCAGAACAGCAAGAAGGTGAGTGACGCCATTGAAAAAGCCTTTTCGACCGAATGCGGATGTTACGCAGAGCTTTAGCGACGGAATGGTGACGGTGTTTTCCGTTGCAGACAAAGCGCAGGCGGGCTACAAGCCCGTTGAAAAGCTGACATTTAAGATCAAAGTGCCTTATGAAGAGCAGCGCCTCGGCACCCAGCGATACTATTCAGCCAAGCAGAATCAAATCGAGATCGAGCGGGTCATCCGAGTCCCGATCAGCAATGTGCAGATAAGCAATCAGGATGTTGCCGAAACCGAAGACGGCGTGAAATACCGTATTGACCTTGTTCAGACGGCAAAGGGAATTTTCCCGCCCTCTGTCGATCTTACTTTGAAGCTGTTCACGCAAAAGGGTATGCCCGGTGCGGGAAGTGAGGGCGGCTTATGAGGTGGTATAAAAAAATCATAGCTGCCCATACTGCGGTGACTTCTGCCGTAAGCCACGCAGAAAAGCTGAAGTCTGACCGATATTTCGTCTGGTACGAGGACGACCACGAAGACCTTGTATCAGGCAACGTGCACGTCGGATCGGCTGTCAGAGGATATACAGACTTCTTCACAAAGACGGAGTTTGACAGCTTCGTTGATGAGCTGGGCACCTCCTTTGACGCCTTCGGCATCTCCTGGGCGCTTACCGATTCCGTGTATGAAGAAGACACGGGCTTTTTCCATTACACATGGGAATGGAGCGTTGTAGATGGCAAAGAAGTTTCTGAGCTTTGAATATGGCGGCATGGAAGAGTACATGAGCAAGCTCAGGACTCTGGAAAATGGCGCTCCTGCATTAATCAAAGCAGGAATCTACGACGGCGCCGCCATAGCGGTGGAAGCTGTAAAAGAAAGCCTGCGGAGTGTTGTTTCTTATGAGGCGACGGGCTCCCTTGAAAACTCTTTTGGCCTCTCGAAAATGCGCGAAGAAAACGGCTACATCTACACCAAAATTGGCTTTGAAGGTTACGACGCCAAGGGCGTGCCGCAGGTGCTAAAGGCCCGCGTGCTTGAAAACGGCACCAGCGACAAGACCCACAAGCCTACGCGCTTTGTTTCCAAGGCGATGAAAAAAGCAAAAGGCGCAATCGAAACACAGATAGACATTACGGTCAACGACCGCATAAATAAAATCATGAAATGAGGAGGAAAACATGTCCAAAATAGGTTTTTCCAAGCCGAAATTTGCAAAATACGCAGCCGCTGGCGGCGTCGTGTCCTATTCGGGCGGCGGAAGCATGGGCTACGGCACTTCCGCCGAAATTACCATTAACAGTACAGAAGATAATAATCTTGCTGCCGACAATACCATTGTTGCCGCTGACAGACGCTTTGCAGGCGGAAATATTGTTCTCGGCACCAGCGAGCTTTCCAATGCACTTTCCAAAGCAATCTGCGGCATAACCCCCACAAATCTTCCCACGATTCCCGGAATAACTGATACCGGCGTTAAAGAGCTCATTTATAACGATGACGCCAATCCGCCCTATTTGGGCATCGGCCTTATCTTCGAAGAGCACCGGGATAATCCCGATCCTGATCTGCGCGAGATCTATTACCGCGCAATAATTCTCAAAAAGGTCATGTTTTCCGTTCCCGGAATGTCCGCGAGAACACGCCCTGCCGACGGAACTATCGAATGGCTCACTCCCGAACTCAATGCCACCATAATGCGCGACGATTCCGCAAAACACGAATGGAAGCGTGAAGCGGAATTCAGCACAGAAGCCCAGGCGGAGATCTATCTCAACTACATGCTTAACATCGACCAGCCGGGACCGAATTCCAATAATGAGGTGACGTGATATGAAATCTGTTCCCTTTTCCCTTAACGGCAAAGAATATAAACTCTGCTTCACTCTTGGTCTTCTGATGGAAGTTATTGAAGAGCGGGGCAATATTTCCAACCTGCTCGATGCGATTGGCAGCGAGGAAATCACCGTACAAATGAATGAAGTATTCAACTTCGGGGCGCGGCTTATCAAGGCCGGAGCCGAGCGGGAGAAAGAACTCCGTGGAGCGGGCAATGAAATCAGCGCGGAAGATCTTCGCAAAGGCTGTGACGCAGCAGATTACTTCGATCTTCGGAGAGCGATCAACAACTGCTTTAAAAAAGGTGCCAAAACCACAACAAATATTGAAGTGCCAGAAGATGCCCCAAAAAACTGAGAAGCCAGTGCGGATTAGATTTAAATCCGCACTGGCTTTTATGGTATGGGCTTAAAATCGGGCTTGACTATAAACATGTACTCACAATTCCGCTCTGTGAGCTGCTGGAGCTCATCGCCATCCAAAAAATAAGATGCGAAGGCTTTACCGAAAAAAAGCACCATAGCAGCTACGATGCAATTCCGAAAGAATTGAGGTAAAAATTATGCCAGATATCGGGCCGAGAATCGGCGTTGACGGTGAAAAAGAATTCCGGAGGGACTTAGCCAACGTTACGCAGTCACTCAAAACGCTGGACTCCGAAATGAAAGTAGTAAAATCAAGCTTTGAAGGGCAGGTAAAATCCGCCGAGCAGCTCGCGAAAGAAAACGATGTCCTTGAGCGTTCTGCGCTTACGCTGCGCGATAAGCTTAAGATGCAGCAAGAGGCGCTTGAAAAGTCTGTCCGCAAATATGGCGAAGCCGACACAAAAACCATGAAATGGCGGCAGGCAGTCAATGAGACTACTGCCGCGTTGAATAAAGCGGAAAATCAGATAAAAGAAAATAACGCTGCGATTAATAATTTCGGAAACGAAGTCGATGAAACGAAGGCTAAAACCTCGGCTTTTGGCGATGTGTTCAAGGGAGTTTTTGCGGGCAACCTTGTGACAAAAGGACTGGACCTGCTTGCTGACGGCATAAAAAAACTCGGCAGCGAAGTGAAAGACGCGGCGCTTTCAAGCGCGGTTTACGCCGATGATATCAATACGCTTGCTAAAATTACAGGCTTAAGCACGAAAGAGCTGCAGGAATTTCAGTATGCGTCCGAGCTGATTGACGTTGACATGGACACGCTTTCCGGTTCCTTGAGCAAGCTGACTAAGAATATGTCGACAGCCAAAAAAGGCACAGGAGATGCAGCGACAGCTTTTGACGCGCTGGGTATAAGTGTCACCGATGGCGTGACCGGCGAGCTGCGCAATAATAAAGAAGTATTTTATGAAACGATTGATGCGCTTGGGAAGATGACCAACGAGACTCAGCGTGATGCGTACTCGATGGCAATCTTTGGGCGTTCAGCTCAGGATCTGAATCCTCTTATCGTTGCCGGCTCAGACGCTTTGGCGCAGTACGCGAAAGAAGCGAATGATTTCGGTTTAGTCCTTGATGACGTGCAGCTTAACGCTCTTAACGGCTTTAACGATAATGTTTATCGAATGAAGCAAGAATTCGAAGGCATGAAGCTGCAGTTCGTTATTGATAACATGGGTACGTTTGAGAGTGTTTTGGGCAACATTAAGGACATTATGCCCTATGTCAACGAAGGCTTAGAGATTACTGCAGGGATACTTGACGGAATTTCAACAGCGGTTGAAGCCATTAACAGCAGCCCGATTCTCAAAAGCCTTGCCAATCCAGGAACGCTGCTTACAGGTGGAACATCATTAGGCGGCACAGCCCGAAGCGTTGCTGGGGCAATTGTGGAAGATGTTGGCAACAGCAAAATTGTTGCAAACCGCCGCAACAATAACTCGGTTACAAAAAGCGGCGTGGTAAACATTTACACGAGCTCACTCACACACGCGGAAACTGATTATATAATTCAAAAGGCAAATCGTGATTTAGGCGGTGGTATATAATGAGAAAATTTTCACTGTTTTGCGATGGCTCCGAAATAAAGCTGAACGGCGAAGAACACGTTTGGTTTACCAACCCTGCAGGGCTTGGCATTGATTTAGCCCCGCAGTTTATCAATTTGCGAAACGGTTTTTTCGCGCCTGTCGTATCTGATATTAGACCGCAAATGAACATAGTGGGCGAGATTACACTTATGCCTTATTTGGCTTCCGGCGTGCTTGTACCTCCTTACATAGTGTTCGAGACACTACTCAATTCTCTTAACAGTGCTAAAATACTCGAATTTGGCTACACGCCCGTAGAAGGTCAGACGCAATATCGTATTCGCGTTGCGCTTAACTATATAACCAAAACGGAAATGGATAACAATTGGCTGACTTGCCCTGTCAGCTTTGCGCCGCTGACACCGTGGTATAAAACCGACACCGTTACTGTACCTTTCGCAGTCGATGTTGGCTTCGCAGATGTTTATCGCGCAAAAGTAACGCCACTCGGCCACATTCCCGCAGCGTTTGAGATTAAGGCATTAAACGGTGGCACCCCTAAATCTGTTTCTTTCGCCAGCGCGTCAGATTATCAATCCTTCGGCATTCAGGACGATGCAATAATAGACACAAGAGGCACATTTGAGCTTTCGACAAAATATGACGATTCTTACGCGCGGTTTACTGCGGGCAGCACCATAACTGACCTCATTAATTTTGCTGAAATAAATCCCGATATACCGATGTTCCCGCGCTTAACTCCGCGCACTGAAAATCAGATAGTAATTACCTATCTTCCGGCCACGCCGAAACCTTTAGGCGGCATTACCATCAACGTGTATAGCTACTATTGGAGCGTGTAATATGGTTCTCATCAAATCAATAAAAGACTTCAGCACACTCGCGCACGCCGAGCCAGTTTCGTGGAACGCGCCTGTAATAAGCAATGACAATAGCGTCGGACCGATTATTTTCCCGCCTGACGCTGATGTAATCGGTTATGAAGGCCAGTGGCTTGTGCTGATTAGCAACGGTAATGGTGCTCCGATGCCGGAGCAAAGCCTGTGGGTAATCAAATCGGTTACGCCGAACGAAAACAGTATTACGGTCACGGTGCAAGACGCATTCAACGCGTTTTACCGTTCACATATTATGCCGCTCGGGTACACAACCACGGGCGCTCTGCTTGCAGCTCTCTTCAATATTAATTATAAAAACCAAGCAGACACCGAGTATGCAATGCCGTATTTAACGGTGTCCAACACGGACAGCACACCGCTTATCCCGCCCGATTTAACTGACGATACGATTTTCGTCATGTGTAATTATCTCCGCAAAGTTTCGCAGCGCGGAGTAAAAATCAAAATCAGCTTGGCGGGCAACGGAACGGGCGTTGCTGTTGATATCAGTACAATAAACACACCCAAGCAGACGCTGATAATGGGCGACGGTCATTCCCAGCTTGTGTCTCAAGATTTCAGCTCGAACATCACAAGCAAGGTGACTGTCGTTATTGGCGGTGTAAATAATTACTACTATCTCCAGGCGGACGGAAGTATTTCTACAACCGCACCGTCGCCCCGAATTGCAGGGAAGTGGGAAACTATTGTGCTCCGGGAAGATGGAGATGCTCTCGAGGAAGCTACGAAAATTTTCGAGAAAAACTCTGCAGCGCTTAAAATTGAGTTTTACTCCGATAAGCTCCTTGAGTATTGCGCTCCTGTTACTATTGTAGCTGACGGTCATGTAAGCGATGCAAACATTTCTTTCATCGGTATAAGCTCGGACGATTACCGTTATCACTATATTGCAGGTGATATGCCAGTAACGCTGCTGGACAAACTCAAACTTGCACTTAACAGATAAAGGAGGCAAATCAAATGATAAATATCTTATGCCCGCCCAAGCTGATTAAGCTTGGAATTAAGGGCGAAAATGATTTCAGAACGATTGATTTTGACGTTGCGCCGTGGCTTGCGGATTATCCAAACGGTACCATCAGCGTAGTGTATATGCGGCCTGATGGCGTTGTTTATCCGCCCGAAGTCAGCACAGCCAATGGCGTCACGACATGGGCGATAACTGATGTTGATACTGCCGTTGAGGGACGGGGCGTTGTGGTTGTCAGGCTTCTTGACGGAGACGTTGTCGGAAAATCCTCAAAAATTCCTTCCATGGTAACGGACTCCATTAACGGCACCGAAATTACGCCTCCTCCGCCCGATTGGACAGTTATTGCCGCCCGGCTTCGTGCGCTGATAGGCAACCTTGACAACCTCACCACCGAGGATAAGTCGAACCTCGTTGCCGCAATCAATGAGATTTTCAACGGCGGTGGCGCGGTATGGCTGCCGTCTGTTGATGACAACGGAAACATATCATGGATCAAGTCGAGCGCCGAAACGGCACCGGAAACACGGAACATAAAAGGCCCCAAAGGTGATACCGGAGAAACGGGCGCAACTGGTCCGCAGGGCCCTATAGGTCCGCAAGGCATACAAGGCCCGCAGGGCGTTCAAGGCGAACAAGGCGAACAAGGCGTAAAGGGTGACAAAGGCGATAAGGGCGACACGGGCGAGCAAGGGCCTCAAGGCATACAAGGCGCAACTGGTCCGCAGGGCGAGCAAGGGCCCGTTGGACCCGCTGGACCTACTGGGCCGCAAGGCCCCGCATACGAGCTGACCGATGCCGACAAAGCAGAAATCGCCGCAGCCGCAGCAGAAGAAATCGACCTCTCCGATTATGCGCTAAAGGACGATGTGCAGGAAAAACTGATTGCTGGCGCTGGCATCAACATAGCAGCCGATGGCAAGACTATATCCGCGCCCGGCGGCAGCGGCGGAGACGATGAAGCTGTATTCTTAATCACAGTCACCGGAAGTGGTAGTTCCTATACTGCTGATAAGACCTACGCAGAAATTCAAGCGGCAAAAGCGGCAGGGAAAGTGCTTGTTTTAACCTATGAAAATATCGAATACAAATTTGATGGTGTTGCCAGCAATAATTTTTTGGGATTTGACGCAAGTACTTATTCTGACGGCATTGCTATTGAAAGATATTTTTATATTGCGCCTACCGGCGTTGTAGGACGTTATTCCGGAGAGACTCCTATACCAACACGGCTTGCAGCCCTCACCGCTGACAGCACACACCGCACGGTCACAGATGCCGAAAAAGGCGTATGGAACAGCAAAGTAAACACCTCTCAGGGCGTGGCTCACGCAGGTGAATTTCTCGTAGTCGGCGCTGACGGCAACGTAACCACAAAAACACTGGCGGCATGGCAAGGGGGTAGTTACTGATGGCAGTTGACAAACTTGTAGACAGCGCACAGCTTGACGCAGACCTTACCGCAGTTGCTAATCCGATCCGGAATAAGACCGGCCAGACAGGGAAGCTGTCCTTCCCGACCGGCATGGTCAATGCGATTGCTTCAATTACGGCAGGCGGAGGCGGAGCGACAGACATTACGTCTGTTTTCATGGTCAAAAAGACGCTGACGGCTGCTGCTTCGTCTATTCAGTTCACAGGC
>JAZRZJ010000001.1:0-28268 GCA_045601285.1 Oscillospiraceae bacterium | reverse complement strand
AAGCGGGTCTGCATTTTGAGGGAACGCTGTAGGACGAGCCCTATAAGTTTGACCTCAGCAGCGAGCGGGTGCCCACCTTCGCAATGTGCACCGACATCAGCCGCTTCTACACCTTCGTGGACGGCAGGTTCATTGAATTTTACCCCGACAAGGGCGACGTTCTCCGCTGGGACCATCTCACGGAGGAAATGCACCGCGCTAACGGCGGCAAGTGGCAGAATACGAGCTATCGCCACACCGATTGACAGCGTACAAAATACCGGAACTTGTTGATTTTGTTGACGATCCGGAGTATAATAAACAAATAACGATGAAAAGAGGTGCGAAATGACGGCAAAGCTTGCGGTCATCACCGGCCCGACCGCCACCGGCAAGACCGCCCTTTCCGTGGCGCTGGCGGAGACCTTCGGCGGCGAGATCGTGTCCGCCGACTCCATGCAGATCTATCGCCGCATGGATATCGGCACCGCCAAGGTTACAGCCGAGGAGGCTGAAGGCGTACCCCATCACATGATCGACATCGCCGAGCCCGGCGAGGCCTATTCCGTGGCACGCTATGTTGAGGAGGCCTCCGCCTGTATTGATGATATTCTTGCCCGCGGGAAGCTTCCCATTGTGGTTGGCGGAACAAATTTATACATCGACTCTCTCATTTCGGGACGCGATTTTGCGGACAGCGAGGAGGACAACTCACTGAGAAACGAAATCGACGCGGAGTATGCGGAAAAGGGCGGGGAGGCCATGCTGGAAATCCTTCGGGAGTTTGACCCCGAAAGAGCGGAAAAGCTCCACCCCGCAGACCGCAGGCGCATTGTCCGCGCTATCGAAATCTACCGTCTCACAGGTAAAACTATAACCCGGCACGACCTTGAAACTCAGGCGATACCGCCACGCTATGATGCGGCAATGATCGCCCTTGATTTTGAGGACAGAGCCGACCTCTATGCCCGCATCGACAGCCGTGTTGACATCATGGTCAGACAGGGACTTTTCCATGAGGTCAAGGCTCTTCTCGACAGCGGAATTTCCGAAAGCGCCACCGCCATGCAGGCCATAGGCTATAAGGAGCCCGCGGCGTTTTTCCGCGGCGAGATCACAAAAGACGAGGCCGTTGAGCTTATAAAACGCGAAAGCCGCCGATACGCGAAGCGCCAGCTGACATGGCTTCGAAGAAACGAAAAGCTGTTCTGGATCCGTCACAGCTCCGTGCCAGATTTTTCTGAGGCGCGACGGCTTTCGACCGAATTTTTGCACTCCTTCGGCTTATGATAATATTCGCCCACAGAGGCGAATATTACATACGGTAACCGATGAGTGATTCGGCAAGAGCAGGCTGCGAGAGATTTTGAGTTCCGAAAAGGCATCTTTTTCGCAGGAATACTTTGTGTATTTCAAGAAAAAGTAACGCATTCAGGGCTCAAAAGATACGCAGGATGCCGAAGGCGAATTGTTCAGCGGTTACCAGAGAGGTGCAAAAATGCAAAAGACACAGAATCTTCAGGACGCGTTTCTCAATCAGGTGCGCAAGGACAAGGTTACCCTTACGGTTTTTCTCATGAACGGCTTTCAGATGCACGGAATAATCCGTGGCTTTGACGGCTTTACGGTGCTGCTTGACACCGACGGAAAGCAGCAGCTTATCTACAAGCACGCCATCTCAACAATCATTCCTCCGAAGCCCGTTTCCGTTGCCGACGACTGATGAAGGGCGGCGCTTATCTGCGGCTTACCGCCTCGGTTGTTTTTGTTGCGCTGGGGCTGTGGCTGGGCGCGGACCTGTTCCTTGCTTCAGAAGAAAAGCCCCGTACCGTCACGGCGGAGACCGTAAGCATCAGCGACGAAAAAAACCTCGCGGGCATCATTGTCCGCGAGGAAAAAGTCCTCTGTGCCGAGGGTGATGTTTTCATCATTCCCGACGAGGCACAGTGGCTCTCGGGCGGCGATGCAGTCGCCGTGGACCGAGATGCCGCAAAGGCATATTTTGACTGCGTTTACGCCGCGGAAAAAGACCGCGGCACACGTGATTTTCAAGAGTCGCTCTACGCCCTTTCGGTGTCGAAAAACCGCGAAATTCAGCGGAGCGCCGCCGCTGCGGTTTCGGCATTTTTATTCGGCGGGGAGCTCTCCGAGGGCGAGCATATTCCCCTGCCGAGAGCGCTGGTTTTTACCGAAACTGCGGGCTATTTTTCCCGCTTCTGCGACGGCCTTGAGGGCATGAGCGTCCACGGTGATTTTGCCTCTGAAAAAGCAGAAATTCCCGAGGGCTGCATCGGCAAAATCGTGGGCGGCGACTGCTGGTTTTTCGTTGCGGAGGCAGACCCCGAAGCAGTGGAAAAGCTCCGTGTCGGAATGACCGTCACCCTTGACGGCTACCCTGCGGAGGTTGCGGAAATTTCAGCGGAAAAAATCGTTTTCAGGGTGCGGCGCGGTATCGAGGCACACCTTACGGACAGAGAAAAAACGCTTACGCTCAGTCTCTGCCGGCGGGAAGGAATTTCCGTTCCCGAAGACGCTTTGTGCGGCGGAAATAACAGCACTTACATTCGGATTTTACGCGCCGGCAGAGAGGAAAAGCTGCCGGTGGATATCATATACAGCGGCGACGGTTTCTGTCTTGTACAGGGCGACGGACTTGTGCCCGGAGCTCAGATCATCGTGCCGTGAAAAACTTGGGAAAGCAGGGTTTTAAGAGAAATGAGCATTGCCGATAATGTACTTGAGGTAAAGAAAAAAATAGCCGCCGCAGCGCTGGCCTGCGGAAGAAAGCCCGAGGATATAATTCTTGTGGGCGCAACAAAGATGAACGATGCCGCCAGAGTCCGCGAGGCAGTTGCCGCAGGTCTTGAATACTGCGGAGAAAATCGCGTTCAGGAGCTTGTTGAAAAAAACGAGCAGGGCGCATACGAGGGAAGCCATCTCCACTTCATCGGTCACCTTCAGAAAAACAAGGTCAAGTTCCTTGTTGGCACCGTTGAGCTTATTCACTCCGTGGACAGCGCAGAGCTTGCCGCGGAGATAAACAAAAGGGCCGCAGCCCTGGGTATCGTGCAGGATATTCTGCTTGAGGTGAACATCGGCGGCGAGGAGGCAAAAAGCGGTTTCGCTCCCGCCGGGCTTACCGGAGCATTGGAAAAAATCGGGGAAATGGGAAATATACGGGTTCTCGGGCTTATGGCAATACCCCCGATTTGCGCAGATCCCGAAGAAAATCGGCATTATTTTGTCGAAATGAGGCAGCTTTATATTGACATTGGGAATGATAAAAAATATAATAATGTCATTATGGACATATTATCCATGGGCATGAGCGCCGATTATGAAGTCGCTGTATCCGAGGGCGCAACGATGGTTCGCGTCGGCACCGGTATTTTCGGTGCAAGGGATTACGGCGCCGCGGCAAAGTAAGCCGCTGCCCTTATCAATTCAGGAGGATCAACCAATGGCAAGCTTTTTAAAGAATTTCAAGAATCTCACCCAGCCCTTCGCTGATGACGACGATTACATCGAAGGTGACGAGGAAGAGCTTGAAGAGGAATACGAGGAGGAAGAAGAGGAATACGAGGCTCCCGCTCCCCGCACCGGCTTCGGCAAGCGCAGCGCTCCCGCTCCCAAGGCAAAGGAGTATCAGCGCGAGTATGCCGAGCCCCGCAGAGCTCCCGCTCCCGTTTCCAGAGCCTCCAGCCGCCCCGAAGTTCACACCTTCGCCCCCGCTTCCTTTGACGAGGTTCGCGACATCGCACAGAATCTCCTTGACCGCCGCGCAGTAATCCTCAACCTTGAGGACACCGACCCCGATGCCACCGGACGTCTGCTCGATTTCATGAGCGGCGTTGCCTTTGCTCTTGACGGTCAGATACGCCGCATTGCCAAGCAGGTTTACGCATTTGCTCCCGCAGGCGTAGACTTCATCGGCTTCTCCGTTGACGACGGCGATGCCGAAAGCGACGGTCTGTATATCTGATTGCCGCAGCTTAAAGAAAAATCAGCCTAAATATATAAACCACTCCACAGCGAAGGCGGGAAACCCTGCGGGTTTTCAGCCTAAGCAAAGAAAGGACAAAGATATGATTACTCCTCAGGAAATTCGCGGAAAAGGCTTCGACACAACCCTGTTCAAAGGCTATGACATGGGCTCTGTCGATGACTACATGGAAACCCTGGCAAACGAGTTTGCCTCCATGCAGGCGGAAATCATCACCTTGAAAACCAAGATGAAGGTTCTGGTCGACAAAATCGAAGAATACCGCAGCAATCAGGACGCCATCTCCATGACCATGGTTCAGGCTCAGCAGATCAGCGCGCAGACCGAGAGCGATGCACGTGCACGCGCAGCCAGCATTATTGCCGAGGCAGAGGCAAAGGCTTCCGCCGCTATCAGCGATATTGATGACCGCATTGCGCTTGAAGAGGCACGTCTTCAGGAAGCAAAGCTTTCCACCGTCAAGTTCTTCGATTCCGTCCGCGCTCTGTGCAAGGGTCAGCTTGCAAACCTCGATGCTCTCGGCATGGGAAGCAAGCCCGCCGCCAACGAAGATGCAATGCGAATACAGGCTGCTGACATTTTCGGTATAAATGCCGCACCCGCAGCCGCTTCTTTTGATTCCGAAAACACTCAGGTATTCTCCTTCACCAAGGAGAACTGATTTTACCCCTGCCGAATCATGAAGCAGAAAGGCGTGCCAGGCACGCCTTTCTGCATTGTATAAAAACTTCGTTTTAAGGAGAAAAACCGACATGGCACAGAAATTTGACCATACACTTAACCTTCCCAAGACCGATTTTCCCATGCGCGCAGGCCTGCCCAAGCGCGAGCCCGATATGCTGAAGCACTGGGAAGAGCTCGATATCTACAACGAAATGCTCAAGAAGAACGAGGGCAAGCCCCGCTTCAACCTCCACGACGGACCTCCGTTCTCCAACGGCAACATTCACATGGGTCACGCCCTGAACAAGTCCATCAAGGACTTCATCACCAGAAGCTACGCAATGCGCGGCTACTACACCCCCTACATTCCCGGCTGGGACAACCACGGCATGCCCATCGAATCCGCAATCATCAAGGAGCAGAACCACAACCACAAGGCAATGAGCGTTGCGGCCTCCCGCTCCGCCTGCGAAGCCTATGCCGAAAAGTACATCGGCATTCAGATGGAGGGCTTCAAGCGCCTGGGCGTAATCGGCGACTGGGAGCACCCCTACAAGACCATGGACAAGGGCTTTGAGGCCGACGAGGTTCGTGTCTTCGGCAAGATGTATCAGAACGGTCACATCTACAAGGGTCTCAAGCCTGTTTACTGGTGCGCTCATGACGAGACCGCGCTGGCAGAGGCGGAGATCGAATACAAGGACGACCCCTGCACCACCGTTTACGTCAAATTCCCCATGAACGACGACCTGGGCAAGCTTTCTCACCTTGACCGCAGCAAGCTCTTCTTCGTCATCTGGACAACTACCATCTGGACTCTCCCCGGCAACCTGGCAATCGCTCTGCACCCCGATGAGAGCTACGTCATCGTAAAGGCTCCCAACGGCGAAATGTACATCATGGCGGAAGCCCTCACCGATAAGGTCATGGGCATCGGCGGCTTTGAGGAATACGAGATCCTTGAGGCACACTCCGGCAGCTTCTTCGAGAATATGCTGGCAAGCCACCCCTTCCTCCTCAAGACAAGCCGTCTGCTTCTCGCCGACTACGTCACCATGGATTCCGGTACCGGCTGTGTCCACACCGCTCCGGGCTTCGGCGCGGAGGACTACCTTACCTGCAGAAAATACGGCATGGACATGGTCGTCCCCGTTGACGATCAGGGCAAGCACACCGACTATGCCGGCAAGTACGCAGGCATGGGTACCGAGGAGTCCAACCCCGTTATCCTCAACGACATGAAGGAAGCGGGCTCCCTCTTCGCCTCCGAGGAAATCGTCCACAGCTATCCTCACTGCTGGCGCTGCAAGCAGCCCATCATCTTCCGCGCAACTCCTCAGTGGTTCTGCTCCGTTGACGGCTTCAAGGAGGAGGCAGTCAAGGCCTGCGAGGACGTTCGCTGGCTTCCCGCATGGGGCAAGGACAGACTGGGCGCAATGATCCGCGAGCGTGCCGACTGGTGCATCTCCCGTCAGCGCCGCTGGGGTCTCCCCATTCCCGTTTTCTACTGCGACGACTGCAAGAAGCCCGTCTGCACCGAGGAAACCATCGAGTCCGTGGCTCAGATTTTCGAGGAAAAGGGCTCCAACGCATGGTTTGAGCTTGAGGCTGAAGAGCTGCTGCCCAAGGCATTTGTATGTCCCCACTGCGGCGGTGTTCACTTCACCAAAGAAACCGACACCCTCGACGGCTGGTTTGACTCCGGCTCCACCCACTTCTGCGCAATGAAGCGCGACCAGGGCTTCTGGCCCTCCGATATGTACATGGAGGGCGGCGACCAGTATCGCGGCTGGTTCCAGAGCTCTCTGCTGGTTGCTGTCGGCGCTCTGGGCATGGGCTCTCCCTACAGAGAATGCCTCACTCACGGCTGGACCGTTGACGGCGAGGGCAGAGCAATGCACAAGTCCCTCGGCAACGGCGTTGACCCTGCCGATATCATCAAGGAGTTCGGCGCGGACATGATTCGTCTGTGGGCAGGCTCCGCCGACTACCACGTCGATGTCCGCTGCTCCAAGGAAATCTTCAAGCAGCTTTCCCAGAACTACCTCAAGTTCCGCAACACCGCCCGTTACTGCCTGGGCAATCTGGACGGCTTCGATGCAAACGACCTTGTAAAGCCCGAGGATATGCTGGAGCTTGACAAGTGGGCGATCACCAAGCTCAATGCCCTCATTGAGAAGGTTGCCGCCGCATACGACAATTACGAGTTCCACGTTGTTTCCCACCTCATCAACGACTTCTGCGTTGTTGAGCTCAGTAACTTCTACCTTGACATCATCAAGGACAGACTGTACTGCGAGGAGAAGGACGGTCTCAAGCGCCGCAGCGCCCAGACCGCACTGTTCCTCATTCTCGATTCTCTCACCAAGATGTTCGCGCCTATCCTCGCCTTCACCTGCGATGAGATCTGGCTGGCAATGCCCCACAGAGCTTCCGATGACGCACGCAACGTCGTTCTCAATGAGATGAACAAGGTCTTCACCGAGTACGCTCTTGACGAGGCTGAGATGGCAAAGTGGGACGCACTCATCTCCGTCCGCAGCGACGTAAACGGCGTTCTGGAAAAGGCACGTGCCGACAAGCGCATCGGCAAGCCCCTTGAGGCAATGGTAACCCTGTCCGCAAAGGGCGAGAGCAAGGCCGTTGTGGAAAAGATCGAGAGCATGAACCTTTCCGAGCTGTTCATCGTTTCCAAGTGCCTCATTGCCGAGGACGACGATGACGCGGAAGCTGTCAAGGGCATCGGCGCAAGCAACAACGGTCTGAGCATTTCCGTCAAGGAAGCTCCCGGTGTCAAGTGCCCGCGCTGCTGGATGCACTCCGTGGAAGCAGATCCCGAAACCGAGCTCTGTCCCCGCTGCGCAGCCGTTGTCGCAAAGCTTTAATAAAACAATCTGCTGTCAGCTCCCCGTGTGGAGAGCTGACAGCACCCTGTTCCGAGATTTACAGAAAGGAACTTAAACCATTATGATTTACGCAATAATTGCCGCACTTGTTCTCATTGCGGACCAGTGGCTGAAGTACTATGTAACCACCACTATCGTGCTGGACACAGGCTCACAGCCTTTGATTGACGGCGTTGTAAAGCTTGTGAATATTCACAACAGCGGCGCCTCCTTCGGTCTGCTGGACAATGTTCCCTTTGCCCGCTGGATCCTTCTCGGCCTTGCGGCAGCGCTGTGCATTGTCATTATCGTGCTCATTGCAAAGCGCGTTTTCCCCAGCAAATTCGCCACCTGGTGCATGGTGCTGTTCATGGCAGGCGCTCTCGGCAACTGCATTGACCGCAGCATCTACGGCTATGTTGTTGATATGTTCAAGCTGGAGTTTGTCTCCTTTGCGATATTCAACATCGCCGATGCCGTGCTCGTTGTTTCCTGCCTGCTGTTTATAATTTATCTGTTTGTGGGCGGCAAGGACGAGGACGCAGAAGAGCTTGCCGCGGAAAAGAAGGCTTCCGACAGGAAGTCCCGCCGCAGCAGGAAGCACGAGGAACAACAGCCTTCCGAGAAAGAGGACGATGCTTGGAATGACTTCAAGGCTGCCCTTCACACCGATGATGAGGAGCCCGAGGAGGAGGTTTCCCTTAAGAAAAAGAGCCAGCTCTCCGCCCTCACTTCACCTGTAAAGGAAAAAACCGCACCGCTTATCAGGGAAGAGCCGCTGCCCGAGATTGCACACGAAAAGACCAAATCGGCTGAAGCTGTTCAGCCTGAGCTTAAGGATATAAGGCCCAAAGCAGACGAGTTCTCCCTCGAAGAAATCCTCAGGGAATTCGGTATATAATGGACGAAATAATCAGTATAACAGTTGAGAAGAGCGGCGATAGAATCGACGCTCTTCTTGCGCAGAGCGCGGAGGGACTCACCCGAAGCGCAGCGCAGCGTCTTATTGAGGACGGCTCCGTGCTTGTCAACGGCAGCACGGTGAAGAAAAATTATAAATGCACCGCAGGCGATGTGGTGGAGCTTGCCCTGCCCGAGCTTCAGGACATTGAGCTTGTGCCGCAGGACCTTCCCCTTGACATAGTTTACGAGGACGAGGACGTTGTGGTTGTCAACAAGGCACGCGGCATGGTCGTTCACCCCGCACCGGGACACCCCGACGGCACCCTTGTAAACGCGCTTATGTTCCGCTGCGGCGATTCCCTTTCGGGCATCGGCGGCGAAAAGCGCCCCGGCATTGTTCACCGTATCGACAAGGACACCTCGGGTCTGCTCATCGTTGCGAAAAACGATTTTGCCCACCTGGGACTTTCCGCCCAGCTTTCCGACCGCAGTCTTTCCCGCGTTTACGAATGCGTTGTAAGGGGCAGACTCCGGGAGGACAGCGGCACGGTTGACGCGCCCATAGGCCGTCACCCCGCCGACAGAAAGCGCATGGCGGTCACCGACAAAAACTCCCGCAATGCCGTTACGCACTGGGAGGTCATAGCCCGCTACAACGGCTACACCCACGTGCGCTGCCGTCTTGAAACGGGACGCACCCATCAGATTCGCGTTCACATGGCCCATATCGGTCACCCTCTGCTTGCCGATTTCACCTACGGCGCACCCTCTCCCGACAAGTGCCTTGAGGGGCAGTGCCTCCACGCAAGAGAGCTTAAGTTCATTCACCCCCGCACAAACGAAAATGTGCATATAGAAACCGAGCTTCCCTCGTATTTCAAAGACGTTCTGGCGAAGCTGGGAAACAAAATCGGATAACAAAAAAGACCGCCGTGGCGGTCTTTTTTTAATCGTGCTCACATACGTCGTCTCTGAACAGCAGAGAGATGCACCAGAGCGCCGCAAGGGCAACCAGCGTATAGATAACGCGGCTGAGCGTTGCGGTCTGTCCGCCGCATATCCATGCGACGATGTCAAAGCGGAACAGGCCGACGCTGCCCCAGTTTATGCCGCCGATTATGGAAAGAATCAGCGCAATGCGGTCAATTATCATCATTTGGAATACTCCTCTCTTTTGTCTTCTCACTTATTTTGTGCCTTCAGAAAATTTTTTATTAAGGAAAATTTTTGCTTCGACAAAAGAAGTCTGAAGCCGTCTTTTTTCGCTCTTTACAAGTCTTAGGAAAAGTATTATCCTTTAATCACAGCTTATCCAATTGGTTCCGCATTATGCGGGGCCAGGCTCATATCTTTATCCCACAACCCTGTTTGCAGGCTGCTTCCGCAGCCTGCTCTTTTTTCTTTTCAGCTACGTTGCACCGCTTCAAAAAGTCGCTTCTGCGTCAGCCCGACCGGTGACAGCTCTGTAAGCTGTTTTGCACTCGCGCTTTTTTCAGATACGTTGCTGCGCTTCAAAAAGTCGCTTTTGCGTCACCCCGACCGGTGACAGCTCTGTCAGTCACGTGCACTCGCGCTTTTTCGGATACGTTGCGGCGCTTCAGATAATCGTTATTTCAATGTTGAAAACACAAATTAAAAATAAGCGAAAAATTTCATTTCCCCTTATACTTCGCCCTGTTTTGCACAAGATATAGTATATGCTTTCTGCTGTGGCCACATATATCTTGTACAAAGGAGGAAAAATTTACTTGCAAACACTAAAACGGCGACCAAGTCTGCGGCGAGGCGGGATCATCAATCTTCCCGTTGACGCGCTTGAGCCGAATCCCGTGCAGCCGCGCAAAAATTTTGAGGACGAAGCCCTTCGGGAGCTCTGCTCCAGCATTGAAGAATTCGGAATACTCAATCCCCTGACGGTGCGTCTGCGGAGCGGACGCTACGAGCTTGTTGCGGGGGAAAGGCGGCTGCGGGCAGCGAAGCTTGCGGGGCTTGAGGACGTTCCCTGCATTCTGCTTGACGTGGGGCTTGAGGAGGCAAGCCTCATCGCCCTCATCGAAAATCTTCAGCGCAAGGACCTGGACTTCATCGAGGAGGCAAACGGCATCAGTCAGCTTATCCGTATGTTCGGCTTAAGCCAGGAGGAGATTGCCCGCCGCATCGGAAAATCCCAATCCGCAGTTGCAAACAAGCTCCGCTTGCTGAAGCTTCCCCGGGACGTGCTTGAAACGCTCCGTGACCGCGGTCTCACAGAGCGCCACGGACGCGCTCTTCTGCGGCTTCCCGATGCCGACACCCAGCGTGCCGCCCTCATGCACATAATCGATCTGGGGCTTAATGTGGCGCTTACGGACAGCTACATAGACGCGCTTCTTGCCGCGCAGAGCGAGTCGCCCGCCGAAGAGGAGACAGACGCCCGGGAGGAAGCCCAGCTTCCGCGCCGCGCCTTTATTATGAAGGACGTCCGCGTGTTTATGAACACGCTCATGCACGGCCTTGACCTCATGAAGCAGGGCGGCATCATGGCAGGCATGAAGAAGCAGGAAACGGAAGAGGAGCTTATTCTCACCATCTCGATCCCCAAGTCCAAGACCGAAGAACAGCCCATGTAAAATCGCGTAAAAAAGCGCATCGGAAAGCTTTTCCGATGCGCTGTCTTTTCAGTTTTTCGCGTCTTTTTCCGCTTTGCTGCGGTCGTCCCAGCTCTGATACTCAAAGCCCGAAGCGCCGAACAGAGAGGAGAAGTCGAAGTCCTTGAACTCGCCTATCATTTTAACCTCTGCGGTGTCGATCCATTCTTCAACCTGCTTGTAAAATTCGTCGTTCAGAATAACCTCGCACAGAGTACCGGACGCGTTATTCGAGGTCACCGGATAGTCCGGCTCAAGAGGCAGACCTATCATGAGGTGGTAGCCGTAGTCGGTTTCCGCAATGTCCATCTCATACTCGCCGAGCTCAAGGCTCTTCTGATAAAATTCGGGAACCATTACGCCGTCGGTGAACTGATATGCCTCGGTGCCGTTGTCCTCGCAGTACTGCTCCTTCAGCTCAAGGAAGCGTGCGTAGCGCTCCCCGCTGTCCTCAATGGCGTTCAGCTCGGCAAGAAGACTTTCCGCCTGCGCCTTTTTTGCCGCCTTTTCGGAGTCGGAAAGGGGCTGCTGTGTGGTCTGGTCAACGGTCATGAACAGAATATGGTTTGCCTTGGTGTAGCCCTGCTCAACCGCCATTTCAAGCACCTTGTCCTGACCGAACTTTTCGCCGTTTTCGCCGTAAAGCTCGTTAAAAAGCTTATTGGTGAGCTCGTTTATGGTGTAGTAGTCGTTCATGATTTCAACGGTGCAGTAGCAGTTTTCCCGCAGCCATTCTTCAAACTCGGCATCGGTGGCAGAATCATTACCCGAGCTGGTTCTGAACTCGTCGATATTCTTCTGAATTTCCTTCTTCTCGGCATCGGAAAGCTCAATGCCCATTTCGGCGCACTTTGCTTTTATGACTTCGTTTTTGACAATGGCGTCATGACCGAGCTCGGCGCAGGCCTGGGCAAGAGTCTTGCCGTCACTCAGGGGGGTGAACCAGTCAACCTGAACGCCGTACATGCTGTACATGCTGGTATATTGTGCGGCATAATTTCCGATCCAGAACAAATACTCGTCCCAGCTTACCTCAGCTCCGTCCACGGTCATTACGGTGTCTGCCTTCAGCTCATTTTTGCTCTCCGAATCGGAACAGCCCGCCAGACAGCAGAGCAGCATTACAAGCGCCAGGGAAAGTGCAATTATTCTTTTCATGATTTTTGCTCCTTATGCAGAAATTTCGGAATAATTCTATTACATAAAGCCGTCAGAAACAAGAGCATTTTGTGAACTTATACTATTACCTAATAAAAAGCTTTAAGTAGGTATTAGTATTATCCCGCAGCGGCGGATTTGCTTTCCGCCCAATCCGCCACAAAGCGTCTTGCTTCGTCGACTGTGCGGTTTTTCGACTTTATCCTGAGGCTTACGCAGGGCTTTGCTCCCGCTTCAACCTTAAGTCTGCCCTTGTATTCGGGCTTGGCGTAAAGCCAGGAAATGCGCCCCATGTCAAACTCCTCAAGCGTGAAGCGCAGGGCGCCGCTTTTCTGCGAAATGTCGCTTATTCCCGCTCTGCCCGCCTCGCCGCGCAGAAGAGCAACGTGAATGAGCGAGTTGACCCCCGGGGGTGTGTCGCCGAAGCGGTCAATAAGCTCGTCGGTCAGGTCGTCGGCCTCCTCTTCGGTGCGGATAAGCGCTATGCGGCGGTAGATGTCCATGCGCTGCTCCGGCGCGGTGATGTAGTATTCGGGAATGTTCGCGGCAACCGCAAGGTCTGCGGAGCATTCCGCGCGTTTGTCCGGCTTTATGCCGCGCTCCTCAAGCACCGCCTCCTCAAGAAGCTTGAGATACATATCGTAGCCCACGGAAATCATGTGGCCCGACTGCTCCGCACCCAGAAGATTTCCCGCGCCGCGAATCTCAAGGTCACGCATGGCAATCTTAAAGCCCGAGCCGAACTCCGCATACTCCCGTATTGCCGTGAGGCGCTTTTCCGCCACCTCAGTCAGCACCTTGTTTTCACGGAAGGTGAGATAGGCGGAAGCGCGTCTTGTGGAGCGTCCCACTCGGCCGCGTATCTGATGAAGCTGGGCAAGGCCCATTTTGTCCGCGTCCTCGATGATGAGGGTGTTGACGTTGGGAATGTCGATGCCCGTTTCGATAATCGTTGTGCAGACAAGCACCTGAATTTTGCCCTCGGAGACCTCCTCCATGACGGAGGCAAGCATATCCCTGTCCATCTGTCCGTGGGCAACTCCCACGGAAACCTCGCCGCAGCTTTCCTCCAGCATGGCCTTCAGCTTAAGGGCCGTGCGCTCGATGTTTTCAATGCGGTTATGCAGATAGTAAACCTGACCGCCGCGGGCAATCTCACGGCTTATGGCGTCTGTAACCATGCCCCAGTCATGCTCCATGACGAAGGTCTGAACGGGAAGTCTGTCCTGAGGCGGCTCGTCGATCGTGGACATATCGCGTATGCCCGAAAGCGCCATGTTCAGCGTTCTGGGAATGGGCGTTGCGGAAAGCGTAAGCACGTCGATGCCGCGGCTCATTTCCTTAATATACTCCTTGTGGGTTACACCGAAGCGCTGCTCCTCATCGACGATGAGAAGCCCCAAGTCCTTGAACTTCACGTCCTTCTGAAGAAGTCTGTGGGTGCCGATGACAAGGTCGCAGCGTCCGCTTTTAAGGTCTGTGAGGGTTTTTGATATCTGAGCAGGCGTTCTGAATCGGCTCAGTACCTCAACGGTAACGGGGAAGCCGAAAAATCTCTGCACGGCGGTCTGGTAATGCTGCTGTGCAAGCACCGTCGTGGGTACTAAAATCGCCGCCTGTCTGTTGTCTAAAATGCACTTCATGGCGGCACGGAGCGCAACCTCGGTTTTGCCGTAGCCCACATCGCCGCAGAGAAGTCTGTCCATGGGAACGGGAGACTCCATATCCGCCTTGATTTCCGCGATGCACCTTAGCTGGTCATCGGTTTCGGTATAGCCGAAGTTGTCCTCAAATTCCGCCTGCCAGGGTGCATCGGGAGAAAATGCGTAGCCCGGAAGACGCAGGCGCTCGGCATAGAGGGCAATGAGCTTTTTCGCCATGTCCTTTGCGGCGCTTTTTGCCCTTGTGCGAACACGGCTCCACTCGGTGCCGCCCATTTTTGACAGCTTGACGGGCTTGTCCTCACCCGCTCCGAGATACTTCGTCACCATGTCAAGCTGGGTTGCGGGAACGTAAAGCGTGTCCGTGCCCGCGTAGCAGATTTTTATATAGTCCTTTTCAAAGCCGTCGACCTTCATCTGAACGATGCCTGCAAAGCGGCCTATGCCGTGGGCTTCATGCACCACGAGGTCACCTGCGGAAAGGTCGGCGTAGGAGCTTATTCTCTGCTGGTTTGAGGGGGTTTTCTTTCTCTTCTTTTCGCTTTTGCGGACGCGCTGAAGCTGGGAGTCGGTTATGACCGCAAGGCGAAGCCCGGGGTATTCCATGCCCGCGGAGAGAGAACCCACGGAAATGACGCAGCTTTCCGGAGCGGGAAGCTCCTTCAGCTCGGGATACAGCAGGGCCTTTACGCCGTTTTCCTTAAAGAAATTCTGCAGGGTTTCGGCACGGCGCTCATCGCCCGCAAGCACAAGCACACGGCAGCCCTGCTTCAGATAAATTCCCACATCGTCGCAGGCGGTTTTTGCGCTTCCCGCATAAGACGGAAGCTGCTTCGCAGGGATTGAGCAAAGCGTTTTCGGCTCAATGGGGTATCTGCCCACGGTGAAGGCGTCCGCCATGTAAACGGGGAAATCCGCAAGGCGACGGCAGAAGCTGTCCCAGTCCATGCGGAAGCGCTCCGCAGTTGCGGCAATAATGCCCTTTTTAATCAGGGCGGAGATGTCCTCGCCCAGAATTTTCGTGTAGGACTTCGCTCTGTCGGCGGCTCTTGCGGGCTGGTCGAAAATCACAAGGGAGTCAAAGGGGATATAGTCAAAGCCGTAGGCCTCGTCATAAAGAAGCGGCATATAGCGGTCGGTGTCCGCAAGGCGTATTCCGCTCCGGATTTTTTCCGCGTCCTGACGCAGAGTGGCGGCAAGCGCCCGCTGCTGTTCGCTGTTTTTCTTCCTCTCACAGCTTTCCGCCATGGTATCCAGAGCGGCGCACAGCGCCGTCTGACCGTTTTTTGCAAGCGGCACAAGGGATTCCGCCGCAGGAAGTATGCAAACCTCGCTCACCGCGTCTGTGCGGCGCTGTGTGGAAACATCGAAAAAGCCCATGGAGTCTATATCGTCGCCCCAGAATTCTATTCTTACGGGCTCGGGATACATGGGGGAGAAGAAATCCAGAATACCGCCTCGGCGGGCAAACTGTCCCGTGCCCTCAACCTGCTCGGTGCGGGTATAGCCGTTGCGCAGAAGTGCCTTTTCCAACTCATCTGGAGGGCATTCGCCGCCGTCGGTGACGGTGAATGCCGCCTTTTGCAGCGTCTCGGGGGGAATGCTTCTCTGCAGAAGCGCGGCAACGGTGGCAACGCAGATTGAAGCTTCTCCGCCTGCCAGTCTGTCCAGAGTAAAAATGCGCTGCTGCTCCGCCTGACGCGAGGCCGCAACCGTGGAATAGAAGGTATAGTCACGGGCGTTTAAAAGAAGCACCTCTTCGCCCGTAAAGGCTTCAAGGTCACGGCGGAAGCTGTCCGCCGAGGCCTCATCGGGACAGATAACAAACAGCGGCTTTTTAAGCTCCGCATACAGCGCGGCGGCAAGATGCACGCGGTGGACATTTGAAAGTCCCGAAATGAGCGCGGGAAGTCCTCCGCTCTCCAGCAGTGAGGGGAGGGCGGCTGCTTCCTTATTCTCTAAAATCGCCTTTGTAAGAGTTTTCATAGGTGATTTATTATATAACCAAAATCACGCAACTTCAAGGGGAAATTAGGGATAAGTATATTTAAAAGGTTGTCATTCCGAGGAGCGACAGCGACGTGGGAATCCGCACTGCTCATGGCCCCCTTGTTAAAGGGGGCTGTCGCCGCAGGCGACTGGGGGATTCACTTAAAGTAATAGGTAATAGTGAAACGCGAAGAGGTAATAAACGTGCTTCGCACATCGCAGGGGCGAGGAACGCACGCCTGTCAACAAAATAAACGTGTCATTCCGAGGAGCGCAGCGACGAAGAATCCGCACTGCTCATGTCCCCCTTGTTAAAGGGAAGATTCTCCCCAGCGGGGAGAAATGGCGCGGCAGGGGACAAAGGGGGGGGGGGCGGCCTTGTCGCCGCAGGCGACTTGGGGATTCTGTTCCCCACATTGCTCCGCATTTTAGCTGCGGTGTCAATCTGCGGCGGGAGCAAGCCCCCGCCCTACGGCAAACTTCAAAACCCCTGTCATTCTGAGGAGCGGCAGCGACGAAGAATCCCCTGCGGTAAGCGTAATAAGGGCATTCTTCGCTTCGCTCAGAATGACACGGCTTTGTTTCTTGAAACAGCAAAAAGACACCGCATCATCGATGCGGTGTCTTTTGAATTTAAAATATAAATTAAAATCAGTACTCAACCTTCTCGCCCTTCAGACGACGCTGACGGAACTCGGCAACTGCGGTGAACAGTGCGTCGGAGGAGGAGTTGACGGCGGTTTCAACGGAGTCCTGAATAACACCGATGATGAAGCCGACGCCGACGACCTGCATTGCGATATCGTTGCCGATGCCGAAGAGGGAGCAGGCCATGGGGATAAGGAGCAGGGAGCCGCCGGCAACACCGGAAGCACCGCAGGCGCCCAGAGCTGCCATGACGGACAGCAGGATTGCGGTTGCGAAGTTGACCTCAATACCCATAGTATGTACAGCTGCCATGGTCATAGTGGTGATGGTGACTGCTGCGCCTGCCATGTTGACGGTTGCGCCGAGAGGAATGGATACGGAGTAGAACTCTCTGTCAAGACCGAGGCTCTCGCAGAGCTTCATGTTGACGGGAATGTTAGCAGCAGAGCTGCGGGTGAAGAATGCGGTGAGTCCGCTTTCCTTCAGGCACTTGAAGACCAGAGGATAGGGATTCTTGCGGGTGCAGATGAAGGTCATGATGGGGTTTACGACCAGAGCGGAAACCAGCATGCAGCCTACGAGGATGATGAGCAGGGTGCCGTACTCGGTGAAGATTTCCAGACCGCTGGTGGAAACTGCGGCAAAGACCAGACCCATGATACCGAAGGGAGCGAAGCTGATTACGAAGCGGACAGCGTCGGAAACAGCGTCGGCAGCGTCAGCGAGGAACTGCTTGGTGCTCTCGCCTGCCTTGCGGAGGAAGAGGCCCAGAACAACTGCCCAAAACAGAATGCCCAGGTAGTTTGCATTTGCCATGGATGCAACGGGGTTGGCAACGATGTTGCCCAGGAGACCCTGGAAGATGGAGCCGATGCTGTCGGGAGCTTCCTGTGCAGCAGCTTCAACACCCTTAATGGTAATATCAACAGGGAAAATGAAGCTTGCGCAGACGGCAATGACAGCTGCCATGAAGGTGGAGATGAGGTACAGAACGACAACGGAGCCGAACTGAGCGCCCATCTTCTGACGGGACTGTGCAAGTGCGCTGGAAACCAGCACGAAAACGAGGATAGGTGCGATTGCCTTCAGAGCGCCGACAAAGATGTCACCGAAGATGCCGATCCAAGCCTGTTCGGGAACAAGCAGAGCGAGTACGGCACCGATGACGAGACCGATGACAATGCGGAGTACGAGGCTTACGCTGTTGTACTTTGCGTAAATATTTTTCATAAATACTTTCCTTTCGATTTGTTTCTAATTTATGAACAGAAAAGAGCATATCATTCATTAATTAAATTGTCAAGAAAATGTTAATCTCTATGTTATTTCATTAGAACCCTATAATAATTTATATACTTTATTAATATATAATATTGCATATTGCTGCTTATAATGTTATAATTAATCGGATTAATATTGCGTAACTGTGTCTTAAAACAAAGAGGTGCATTTTTATGAACGTTGACAACGTAAATTCCATCAACGATATATGGGGAGCGGTGCTGGACATTATAGGTGAAAACCTCACGGCAACTGCCATGTCCACATGGTTTTCCGCCTGCGTTCCCGTTGAAATAAACGGCTCCGATTTCGTGATTTACACACCGTCGGGCTTCAAGCGCAGCATCATTCTTTCCCGCTTTGCCGACACTATCAAATCTGCGCTGACGGATATTTTTTCCACGGAGTTCAATCTTGTTGTGCTTGCGGGCGAGGAGCTTACGGACTACAAAAACGGCAAGCTGAACAACGACCCGCTTCCCGAAATGGCGGGCTACACCTTTGACCGCTTCATAGTCGGCAACTCAAACCGCTTTGCCCATGCCGCCGCCGTTGCGGTTGCGGAAAAGCCGGGCAGCGTTTACAATCCCCTTTTTATATACGGCAACTCCGGTCTCGGAAAAACCCACCTTCTGCTTGCCATAGGTCAGGCAATTCATGAGAAAAATCCCGCGGCAAACATCGTTTACATCAAGGGTGACGAGTTTACAAACCAACTGCTAAAGGCAATCAAGGAAGGCAGCGGCGAGGAGTTTCGCATGAAGTACCGCAACGCCGACCTTTTCCTTGTGGACGATATTCAGTTCATCGCCGGCAAGCAGTCCACTCAGGAGGAGTTCTTCCACACCTTCAACAATATTTATGAGGCAAATCATCAGATAGTAATCACCTCCGACCGTCCCCCCATGGAGATGAGTCTTCTTGAGGACAGACTTCGCACCCGCTTTGAAGGCGGTCTGCTGGTGGATATTCAGCCGCCCGATATTGAAACCAGAATGGTCATCACCCGCACAAAAGCCGCACAGCTCGGTCTTGTGCTTGACGATGACGCTGTGAACTATATCGCGGAAACCATCACCTCCAACGTTCGTCAGATCGAGGGTGTCGTCAAGCGTCTCACGGCATACAAGGAAATACTTGACAGCACCATTGACACCGCCGCCGTGAAGCGCGCTATCAAGGACGTTATCCGCATCGGCACCTTTATTCCCTCTCCCCAGCACATTATCCGTGAAACCGCACGCTACTATTCTCTCAACGAGGAGGATCTGCGCGGTCAGAACCGAAGCAAGAATACCGCCATGGCGCGTCAGATCTCCATGTATCTTATCCGCACGCTGACAAATCTTTCCCTTAAGGACATAGGCACCGAATACGAGGGCAGAAATCACACCACCGTTCTTGCCTCCATCAAAAAAATCGAGGAGCTCATTCAGTCCGATCCCCAGATGTCCATTACCATTCGCGATATTACGAGCAATATCAACGCCGTAATTATTTGAACAAATTTTCGTTGAAAGTCTGTGGATTGTGTGTTGAAAGCTGTTCATGAAAAAAAGTGTCCGAAGCCTGTGTGTAAAACCTCAGGATTTCCAACATTTTTGTAAACACCGTTTTTTCAGCATTATCAATGCTTTGCGGGACTTTTCAACAGTTTTTCGTACTACTACTGCTACTGCTACCTAAAAATTATTTATTTATATATTAATCATTCGTTTTATAAATCGGGAGGACATTAAAAATGAAATTCACATGCGAAAAATATCTTCTTCAGAGCGCAGTAAATATAAGCTCCAGAGCAACCGCAAGCAAAAGCCCCATTGAAGAGCTGGAGGGACTTCTGCTTGAAGCGGGCGAATGCCTGCGCGTTACGGGCTATGACCTCAAAAAAGGAATTTATTCAAAAGCAGAGGCCGACGTAACCGAGCCCGGCTCCGTCGTTCTTAACGCAAAGCTTTTTGGCGAAATGGTACGCCGTCTGCCCGACGGTCTTGTAACCGTCACCTCGGACGAAAAGAATACGACCTCCGTCAAGTGCGGAAAGACCGAGTTCGTTTTCATGGGCATGGATTCCGAAAAATATCCCGAGCTTCCCTCCGTTGAAGGACTTCAGAGCTACACGATTTCTCAGGCTGTTCTGAAAAAGATGATAAACCAGAGCATCTTTGCCGTAAGCGACAACGACAGCCGTCCCGTATATACAGGCTCAATGTTTGAGATTAAGGACGGCATTCTCACACTTGTTTCCGTGGACGGCTTCCGTCTTGCTCTCCGCCGCGAAAAAATCGAGGGTGAGGGCAACAACGAATTTATCGTTCCCGGAACGGCTCTCAGCGATATTGAAAAAATCTGCTCCAACGATGAGGAAGAGATGATTACGGTTTCCGTTGGCGGAAGTCACATTTCCTTCACCATGGGAAATAACGTTGTTGTGACCCGCCGTCTTGAAGGCGACTTCCTCAATTACAGAAAGGCGGTTCCGGAAAACTTCAAGTATGAGGTGGGCGTAAACCGCAGCGAGCTTCAGCGCGCCGTTGACCGTGTTTCCCTTATTGTTGACGACAAGACGAGAAACCCCGTGCGCATGACCTTCGGCGACGGCATAATTGACTGCCTCTGCAATACCCCCATCGGCAAGGCCGAGGACGTTTGCATATGCGAGGGTAACGGTGAGGAGCTTGAAATCGGCTTCAACGACCGTTATCTCATGGACGCGCTGAAGGCGGCACCCGCTGATGAGCTGAAGATCTGCCTCAACACCGCCTCCTCCCCCTGCGTAATTATTCCCGCCGATGAAAACGACAGCTTCAAGTTCATGATCCTTCCCATTAAGCTCAGAGCGTAAAAAAATATGAATGTTATTGTTTGCTGTCTTATAATCGTTCCGCTGCTGGCATTTCTTTTTGAGCTTACGAAGCTGCTTAAGGCAAAAAGAGAGGCGGAAAACGGCGGATTCTATAAGAAAAATTCAACTCCCATTGAAGTAAACGGTTATTTTTCCGTTCTTGCGGTTGCCGTTTTTTCAACCGTAATATATGCGGTGATCGAAACCGTTATTGCGGTGAACAACTGCGGCTTTGACGCGCCCGAAAATCTGAAAACCGCGTTTATTATTGCCTTTGTCTGCAATGCCGTAATCTGCGTTTTCAAGGGAACGGTGTGTGAAAGAAGCATAAAAAAGGGCGTTCTTTATGACAGCGGAAGCGTCGTAAAATGTGTTCTCAAGGTAATGGCGCTTGACCTGTTTGCCGCTGCCGTGCTTGTTTATTTTGTGCTTGCGATTGCGGGCGCTGTCTGAAAGTAACCGATTATTTACGGGTAAAATATTAAGGAAAAGCCATGGAAAAAATTGCGATTAATACCGAATTTATAAAGCTTGATTCTCTGCTGAAATTTGCCGCCCTTGTGGGTACCGGCGGAGAAGCAAAGTTTGTCATTGCCGAGGGCATGGTTGAGGTAAACGGAGAGGTTTGCACACAGCGCGGCAAAAAGATCCGCGTCGGTGACATAGTTAAATTTGCCGATGCAGAGCTGGAAATTGTAAGTGAATGAAAGTAAACAGAATAGCCCTCAACGGCTTTCGCAACTACGAATTTGAAACGGCGGATTTTTCCCCGGGCACAAACGTAATTTATGGGGCAAACGCCCAGGGAAAAACCAATTTGCTTGAGGCGGTCTATATTCTTGCCTCCGGCAGAAGCTTCCGCACGAGGTTTGACAGGGAGCTCATGGGCTTCGGCAACGACTCCTGCGAAATTCTTGCGGATATTGAGAGCCATGAGCGTGAGCAGACCGTGCGTATCGTCATGAAAAACGGCGTCCGCAAGCAGATAAGCGTCAACGGCGTAAAGAAACCCGCCTCGGAATTAAGCGGAACGCTTACTGCGGTGCTCTTCTGTCCCGACGACCTGAACCTCATCAAAGAGGGCGCGGCGGCAAGAAGAAAGCTCATGGACAACGCCATAAGTCAGATCCGTCCGCGATACGCCGAGTATCTTTCACAATTCAATAAATTTTATGAGAGCAAGACCCGCATTCTCAAGGACTGGCGGGAAAAGCCCTCGCTGCTGGATACTCTCGATGAGTTTTCCGACGGAATGTGCCGGATGAGCGCACAGCTTATCCGCTACCGCGCAGCCTTCGCCTCGCGTCTTGCGGAGGAGGCGGCACCCATTCACGCGGAGTTTTCGGGACTGGGCGAAAAGCTGGGCATCGAATATACGACCGTGTCCACGGTGCGTGACCCTCTGGGCAGCGCAAAGGAGATTTACTACGACCTCTGCGAGCATCAGGAGAGCCACAGAAAAGCGGAGCTTGAAAGTCAGCAGTGCCTTTCGGGAGCCCATAAGGACGACCTCATAATCTCCATAAACGGTCAGAATGCCCGGAGCTTCGCAAGTCAGGGACAGACGAGAACTGCGGCGCTTTCAATAAAGCTTGCGGAGCGGGAAATCTACCTTGACGAAACGGGCGAGTACCCCATTCTTCTGCTTGACGATGTGCTGTCGGAGCTTGACACGAAGCGTCAGGAGTTTGTGCTTAACCGCATCGGCGGAGGACAGACGCTCATCACCTGCTGTGAGGACGAGGGCATCTCAAACCGCACGGGCGGAAAGGTGCTTCACGTGGAGAAAGGACGTATAAGATGATGTATCTCCATCTTGGAAGCGGCGTTCTCGTTCCGGAAAAAAGTGTTGTGGGCGTGTTTGACCTTGATAACACGAGCCAGTCACATCTGACGCGGAAATATCTTGCCGCGGCGGAAAAAAGCGGACAGGTGATAAACGTTGCCGAGGACATTCCCAAGAGCTTTGTGGTGTGCTGCGACACAGGCGGTATGCGCGTTTATCTGAGCCAGATGGCAACCCAGACACTTTTAAAACGAGCAAATGAAAATACCTTGTACTGAAACGTGCAAAAAATGGGCTGAAAAGAAGTATATGTAGAGAGTATCCCTCCACCGCTAACGCGGTCCCCCTCCCTTTAGGCAAGGGAGGCAATGTAGGAATAACGCAGCACTTTTCATGGCCCCCTTGCCTAAAGGGGGCTGTCAGCGAAGCTGACTGGGGGATAAAAATGGAAAGAAAGCATAATCCGAAGCTTACACCTCTTGCGAAAGAGCTCCGCAAAAACATGACAAAGGAAGAGCGTAAGCTATGGTACGATTTTCTGAGGGATTATCCCGAAAGATTTCTGCGGCAGAAGGTAATTGACGACTTCATTGCTGATTTCTACTGTAACAGGGCAAGGCTTATAATCGAGCTTGACGGTTCGCAGCATTTTGAAGAAAGCGGCAGGCTAAAGGATAAGCTCCGAACCGAAATAATAGAAAAAAGAGACCTTACGGTCATAAGAATACCGAATAACGAAGTAAACGAAAATTTTGACGGTGTATGTGAATACATCGATATGACAGTTAAAGAAAACATTGAAAGGCGAGCAAAAAATGTCTGATATCAATGAGAAGATAACACAGGAATATGACGCATCGCAGATCCAGGTGCTTGAGGGACTTGAAGCCGTGCGCAAGCGTCCCGGTATGTATATCGGCAGCACCTCCTCAAGCGGTCTGCACCACCTTGTCTATGAGATAGTTGACAACTCCATTGACGAGGCTCTTGCGGGCTACTGCGACCGCATTGAAGTCGTCATCGAGGAGGGAGATGTCATCTCCGTAAGCGACAACGGCCGAGGCATACCCGTGGACATTCAGGAGCAGACGGGCAAGAGCGCCCTTGAGGTCGTTTTCACCGTTCTCCATGCCGGCGGCAAGTTCGGCGGCGGCGGATATAAGGTGTCCGGCGGTCTCCACGGCGTAGGCGCCTCCGTCGTCAACGCCATGAGCGAATGGCTGGAGGTTCACGTTCACAAGAACGGCAAGATATACGAGATGAAGTTCTCCCGCGGCAACATTACGCAGGAGATGAAGATCATCAGCGATACCGACCGCACCGGCACCACAGTCCGCTTCAAGCCCGATTCCGAGATGTTCGACGACACCGTTTACGATTATGACGTTCTGCACACCCGTATGCGTGAGCAGGCCTTCCTCAACGGCGGTCTTTTCATCTCCACCGAGGACAAGCGCCCGGGTAAAGAGCAGAAGGACGAGATGTGCTACGAGGGCGGCATCAGAGAGTACGTTTCCTACATCAATCAGAACAAGACGCCCCTGCACTCCGAGGTCATCTACATGAAGAGCAGCCGCGAGGATTCCGAGGCGGAAATCGCCCTTCAGTACAGCGACAGCTACAACGAGGTAATCGTTTCCTTCGCAAACAATATCCACACTCCCGAGGGCGGCATGCACGAAACGGGCTTCCGTACGGCACTTACCCGCGTGCTCAACGCCTACGGCATCAAGAACAACATTCTGAAAAACGATGACAAGCTCAGCGGCGAGGACTGTCGCGAGGGCATGAGCGCCATTATCTCCGTAAAGCTCACGGAGCCGCAGTTTGAGGGACAGACAAAGCAGAAGCTGGGCAACAGCGAAATGCGCACTCTGGTGGACTCCGTTGTGTCCGACAAGCTGGCGCAGTTCCTTGAGGAAAACCCCGCCGTCGGCAAGGCAATTCTTGACAAGGCAATGACCGCCTCACGCGCGAGAGAGGCCGCAAGAAAAGCCCGCGAAAGCGTCCGCAGAAAGACGGGACTTGAATCGGGACAGATGCCCGACAAGCTGCGCGACTGCAACGAGCGCGACCCTGCCCTCACCGAAATCTATATCGTCGAGGGTGACTCCGCAGGCGGCTCCGCAACTCAGGGCCGCGACTCACGCTATCAGGCAATTCTTCCCCTCTGGGGCAAGATGCTGAACGTTGAAAAGGCCCGGGCCGACAAGGTATACGGCAACGAAAAGCTGGCGCCCGTTATCACCGCTTTAGGCGCGGGCATCGGCGACGAGTTTGACTTAAACAAGCTCCGCTATCACAAGATCGTCATCATGGCCGATGCCGACGTTGACGGCGCCCATATCCGCACCCTCATGCTGACCTTCTTCTTCCGCTTCATGCGCCCGCTCATCGAGCAGGGCTATGTATATTCCGCCGTGCCTCCGCTTTACAAGCTCAGCCGCGGCAAGAGCACCCGCGTGGCATTTTCCGACGAGGAGCGCGACCGCATATCCGCGGAAATGCGCGGCGACAATCCCAACGCGAGAATTGAGATAAATCGCTTCAAGGGTCTCGGTGAAATGAACCCCCACGAGCTGTGGGAAACCACCATGAACCCCGAAACCAGAACGCTCCGCCGCATCTGTCTTGAGGACGCGGTGAAGGCGGACGAGATTTTCACCGTGCTCATGGGCGAGCAGGTTGAGCCCCGCAAGGCGTTTATCGAAGAAAACGCCAAATACGCGGTAAATCTGGACTTCTGATATTACGGGACAAAAGAATCCCCCAGTCAGCTACGCTGACAGCCCCCTTTAGACAAGGGGGCCATGAGAGGTGCGCAGAAAGACAAATACAAAGCCTCCCTTGTTAAAGGGAGGGGGACCGCGCTTGCGCGGTGGAGGGATTCCGCATTCTCCCAAACCCAATTTCTTTCGATAAGGATGAAATAATATGGCAAGCAAGAATAAAGACTACAAACCCGAAGATATAGCCTTTCCCGAACAGGTGATCGTTGAATCCGAGCTGGTCAAGGAAATGAAATCCAGCTATATCGAATATGCCATGAGTGTAATCGTAGGCCGTGCTCTGCCTGACGTGCGCGACGGTCTGAAGCCCGTACACCGCCGCATACTTTACGCCATGTACGAGGACAACCTCACCCATGACAAGCCCTTCAGAAAGTGTGCAACCGCCGTCGGTGACGTTCTGGGCCGCTACCATCCCCACGGTGACGCCTCTGTTTACGACGCACTCGTGCGTCTGGCGCAGGATTTCTCCATGCGCTATCCCCTCATCGACGGTCACGGCAACTTCGGCTCCGTTGACGGCGACCCTCCTGCCGCCTACCGATACACCGAGGCACGCATGGCACGCATGAGCGACGAAATGCTTCGCGACATCGACAAGGAAACCGTTGACTACCTCCCCAACTTCGATGAGACCCGCAGGGAGCCCGTTGTGCTTCCCTCCCGCTTCCCCAATCTGCTTGTGAACGGCTCAAGCGGCATAGCTGTCGGCATGGCGACCAATATTCCGCCCCACAATCTCACCGAGGTCATCAACGCCTGCATCTGCGTTCTGGACGATCCCGAGGCCGGCATGAACGAGCTTCTCGAGTGCGTCAGCGGTCCCGACTTCCCCACAAAGGGCATCATCATGGGACGCAGCGGAATACGTCAGGCATACCTCACTGGCCGTGGCAGAATCGTTGTCCGGGCACGCACCGAATTTGAGGATTTTGCAAAGGACAGAATAAGAATAATCGTCACCGAGCTTCCCTATCAGGTAAACAAGCGCCAGCTCATCGCCGCCATAGCGGAGCAGGTGCGCGAGAAGCGGCTTGAGGGCATCTCCGACCTCCGCGACGAAACCGACCGCAACGGTATGCGTATCGTCATCGAGCTTAAGCGCGACGCAAATCCTCAGGTGGTGCTGAACCGTCTGCTTGCCCAGACCCAGCTTCAGACCTCCTTCTCCATAAACATGCTTGCGCTGGTGAACAACCAGACCCAGCCGAAGATTTTAAATCTCCGCCACATCATCGATGAGTACCTGAGCTTCCAGGAGGAGCTCATTGTCCGCAGAACGAAATTCGATCTGCGCAAGGTGGAGGAGCGCGCACATCTTCTTGAAGGTCTGCTCATCGCTCAGGACAATATCGACGAGGTTATCCGCATTATCCGCACAAGCTACGATGACGCAAGGGAAAACCTCATGGCACGCTTCGGTCTTGACGAGGTTCAGGCCCAGGCGATCCTCGATATGCGTCTGAAGGCGCTTCAGGGACTTGACCGTGAGAAGCTTGAAAACGAGTATAAGGAGATTGAGGACAGGATAGCCTACTTCAAGAGCCTGCTTGCCGATCCCGAAAAGATAAAGGCCGTTCTCAAGGACGAGCTCATTGCGATCCGCGACAAGTACGGCGACGAGAGAAAGACCGAGATCCAGGACGTTGAGGACGAGATAGACATCGAGGACCTCATTGAAGAAGAGGACTGCGTATATACCCTAACCCACAACGGCTATATCAAGCGTCTGCCCTGCTCCGAGTACAAGGCGCAGGGACGCGGCGGCAAGGGCGTAAGGGCAATGACCACACGTGAGGAGGACTATGTGGACACCGTCTTCACCGCCTCCACCCACGACAACATTCTGTTCTTCACCAGCAAGGGCAAGGTGTATTTCCGCAAGGGCTACCGCATTCCCGAGGCAGGCAGAAACGCCCGTGGCACGAACATCGTAAACATCATTCCCACGGAGCCCGGCGAGCGCGTAAGCGCCATGATCGCCGCCCGCGGCATTGAGGAGGACAACTACCTCATGTTCGTGACCCGAAACGGCACCGTGAAGCGCACCGCCCAGAGCCAGTTCCGCAATATCCGCACAAGCGGCATCCGCGCCCTCTCTCTTGACGAGGACGACGAGCTCATGACCGTTCTGCCCACGGACGGAAGGTGCAATATCCTCATCGCCACACACGAGGGCATGAGCATCTGCTTCGACGAAAACGATGTTCGCGCCATGGGACGCGACGCTGTGGGTGTCCGCGGCATAAGACTCCGTGAGGGAGACTTTGTTGTAGGCGCTGGCATAGCGGGCGAGGGCATGAGCCTTCTCACCATTACCCAGAACGGCTACGGCAAGCGCACCGACGTTTCCGAATACAGCCTGCAGGGTCGCGGCGGCATGGGACTCAAGAACTACAACATCACCGAAAAGACGGGCAGAATTGCCGACGTCAAGGTTGTTTCCGGTGACGAGGACCTGCTTATCGTTTCCGACGACGGCACTATTATCCGCATGGACATCGGCAGCATCAATCTGCTGGGCAGAAGCACCCAGGGAGTCCGCGTAATGCGTCTCAGCGGCGATGCGAAGGTCATCTCCATTGCCGTCACCGACAAGGACGAGGAAGAGGAAGCACCCGCAGAGGAATAATTACAGGAGGTTTCTGATAAATGGACGCCATAATAATATTCATAATTATCATTGCTCTTATCTATCTGAAAAATGCCGCAGAGAATAAGAAAAAGAATACCGCAGCCTCAAAAACGGAAACCGGCACCGGAGCTGCGCCATCATCACGTCCCGCACCTACCCAAAGACCTGCTTATCAGCCGAAGGCGCAGGAGAGAAATTATGTGCCGACCCAGAGCAGCGAACCGCAGAGGAAGTACTATGACTCCACCTGTATGCAGGCGGACACTCAGCATGACCACGACCGCCGCCTTGAACAGCTTAAGGACTTCCTCAAGGACGGCATTATCGGAAAAGAGGAATATAATATTCTTCTTGCGAAGTATCAGCAGTATAATTGATTTATGGGCGGCCAGCGTGCCGCCCGTAAAATTAGGTAA